>JBEVFG010000167.1:0-7565 GCA_040512415.1 Pseudolabrys sp.
CTTCGGTGCATCGGCGGCCGATGGGCCGGTACTGTCGGTTTCGCAGGCCGCGAGCGCAAGCGCGGTGGTCAATACCGCTAGGCTAACCGCAGTACGAATTGGTCGGAGCATTGACACTGAAACGTTCATAAAAGCATTCCAAGGAGACGTGTTCTGAGGTCCGGCCGCCGCTATTTGCCCGAATCGCACCCTTCTACGCAACGGCGGCGGAACAGGCTTTCACAATTGCGTGCGCGCCCAGGCATGGCTGCGAACCGGCTTCCGCGCGGGGACGTTGATCCGGCAAACGATACCGCGGAACAACATTCTGGAGGCAAGAATGCGTATTTTCTGGGCGGCGGCGGCCGCGATGCTGGTGTGCGGTGCTGCGCGTGCTGAGGGGCCGATGCCATCGCCGGCAAACGGCGACGCAGCCGTCGGTGTCGGCGTCATTTGCAATACGTCGGAGGAGGCCAGGCAGTTCGTCGATCTGCGCAGTCATGGCGCCGCGCCTGATCAGGCCGTGCAAGCCGTCAATGCCAACGCCATGGATGAGCGTGCCTGCGGCGTTGCGGCGATCGCCTATGTCCATGACGGAACGGTCGACACCATGAAGCTCGAAAACCAGCTCGTGCAAATCGTGCGCATCAACGTGGTTGCCGGCTTCAACGGCTCCGCCTGGCAGCGCGTGTCCGGCATGGTGCAGTACGCGGTGCTGGAAGGCGGCGGTGAATCGATCTGACGTGGCGGGTGCGTGAAAACGTTAAGTAAACATGTGGTTCAGATGCTTAACCAAGGCGGCTGTTTTGATTTGCGTCGTGCGTGCGGCTGGTGAGAGATAGCTCAGGTTTCATCGGGCTTTGGGCGTCATCATGAAGCATCTTTTGGTTGCGACAGCAATTTCCGCCGCCGTTCTCGGTAGCGCCTGCGCTCAGTCGGCGGCAGCAGATCTCGGACCGGTCTATGGAAAACGCCATGCCCGGACCGGTTGGTACGGCTACAATTGGCGCGACCGCTGCGCCTATGCCGGCTACTACTGCCTCTATGCCTACGACGGATACGTCTATCACTATCCGTTTGACGACCGGGCTTCTGCCTACGCATATCGCTGGCGACGACACAGATTTTAGGCCACCGCTTCCGCTCATCCCGGCAGGCGCACAGGGGTGGAAAGGGTGACGATGAGATCTCGACTTGCAGCGACCATTTCAGCGTTGATTCTTGCGGGCACATTGGTGGTGCCCGCAGACACGCTGCCGCGCGCAGCGGGACGGCAACAAGACGACCCAGAAGGCCAAGAAGCGCCCGCCGCGCGCTTATTCCGGAAAAGACGCCCAGCCCGCGGCCCGAGACCAGAACCGCTAAAGCAGTTCGTTCGCCAAGCTTCGCGCGCACAAGCTTCGTCGTGGAACCTTTCTTCCGTCACCCCGTTGGTCGGCGCTGGGTTGAACATCGGCTGAGGAGAAGGGCAATGCGTCATTTCATTGTATTGGCAACAGGCTTGTTCGTGTTCGCTGCAAGCGGCCATTCGCTTGCGGGACCGATCTCGCCAGCCGGACTTTCACGCGGCGCCGCCGCCGCGCCAGTCATCATGGTGCAGGCAAAGAAGGACGAAACCCTGCAACAGAAGGCCAAGCGCGCCTGGCGTAACCTCGTCGGCTACAAGTTCGACGTTTCCTGCCCGTTTGAAAAACGGTCGTGCGCCGAAACTGGCAAGAGCCGTGACGACGCACGGGCCAAATGCATCGCGCGCAATCCGGTGTGCTGGGTTTCCGACGCCAAGTAACAGGCTAGCGTGGGCGGCGGTTGCTCTTAAAACCGCCACGCATGCCGGGGCGCCCAAGCTTCGAGCGCGGACTGTCCGTCCGCGCCGGTTTCATCTCGTGATGAAGCGCGATCCCCATCTCGTCGAGATCCGGCTTGTGCGGGCGCGAGCGCAGCCCTTTGGTCTGCGCCACCATCACGTCGCGGGCGGTCGGGTTGTCCAGCACCGCCATCTCGATGGCGCGCAGCCGCTTGATCTCGTCGCGCAGGCGTGCGGCCTCCTCGAAGTCGAGATCGGCAGCGGCCTCACGCATGCGCGTCTCGAGATCGGCGATCACCGCCTCGAGATTGTGCCCGATGGTCGCCGCCTCGGCGAATTCTCCCGCACCTGTGTCACCAGTTGAAATCAGCACATGATCGCGCTCGTAAACGCTGTCGAGAATGTCGTGGATCGAGCGCTTGATGCTCTCCGGCGTGATGCCGTTCGCCGTGTTGTACTCGACCTGCTTCTCACGCCGACGGTTGGTTTCCTCGACCGCGCGCCGCATCGAACCGGTGACCTGGTCGGCATAGAGGATCACCTTGCCATCGACATTGCGCGCGGCGCGGCCGATGGTCTGGATCAGTGACGTTTCACTCCGCAGGAAGCCTTCCTTGTCGGCATCGAGAATGGCGACCAGCGCGCATTCCGGAATGTCGAGGCCCTCGCGCAGCAGGTTGATGCCGACCAGCGCGTCGAAGGCCCCAAGTCTCAAGTCGCGGATGATCTCGATACGCTCCAGCGTGTCGATGTCCGAGTGCATATAGCGCACGCGGATGCCCTGCTCGTGCAGATATTCGGTCAGATCCTCGGCCATGCGCTTGGTCAGCACGGTGACCAGCGACCGGTAGCCTTTCTGCGCCACCTGCCGCACCTCGCCGACGAGATCGTCGACCTGCAGGCGCGCGGGCCGTACCTCGACCGGCGGATCGATCAGGCCGGTCGGGCGGATGACCTGCTCGACGAAGACTCCGCCGGATTCATTGAGCTCCCATGGTCCCGGCGTTGCTGAAACCGCGACACTCTGCGGACGCATGGCGTCCCATTCCTCGAAACGCAGCGGCCGGTTGTCCATGCAGGAGGGCAGGCGGAAACCGTATTCGGCGAGCGTCGCCTTGCGGCGGAAGTCGCCGCGGAACATGCCGCCGAGCTGCGGGACCGTGACGTGGCTTTCGTCGCAGAACACCAGTGCGTTGTCGGGCACGTACTCGAACAGGGTAGGCGGCGGCTCCCCGGGCTTGCGGCCGGTGAGATAGCGCGAATAGTTCTCGATGCCGGCGCACGAGCCGGTTGCCTCCATCATTTCCAGATCGAAGATGGTGCGCTGCTCGAGCCGCTGCGCTTCCAGCAGGCGTCCCGCGGCATTGAGCTGGTCGAGCCGCTGGCGCAACTCGTGCTTGATGCCGGCGATAGCCTGGATCAGCGTTGGGCGCGGCGTGACATAGTGTGAATTGGCGTAGATCTTCACGAATTCCAATTCGTCGGTCTTCTGCCCGGTGAGCGGATCCATCTCCTCGATCTTCTCGATCTCGTCGCCGAACAAATGGATGCGCCAGGCGCGGTCTTCGTAGTGCGCCGGGAAGATGTCGACAGTATCGCCGCGCACCCGGAACGAACCGCGGAAGAAATCGCCCTGCGTGCGCTTGTATTGCAGCGCCACAAGATCAGCGAGCAATTGACGCTGGTCGATCTTGCCACCCTGCTTGAGCGTGAAGGTCATCGCCGAATAGGTTTCGACGGAGCCGATACCATAGATGCATGAGACCGAGGCGACGATCACCACGTCGTCGCGCTCGAGCAGCGAACGCGTTGCCGAGTGGCGCATGCGATCGATCTGCTCGTTGATCGAGGATTCCTTCTCGATGTAAGTGTCGGTACGCGGAACGTAGGCTTCCGGCTGGTAGTAGTCGTAGTAGGAAACGAAATACTCAACCGCATTGTCGGGAAAGAACGACTTGAACTCCCCGAAGAGCTGTGCGGCCAGTGTCTTGTTGGGCGCGAGGATGAGGGCAGGGCGTTGCGTCGCTTCGATCACCTTCGCCATCGTGAAGGTCTTTCCCGAGCCGGTGACGCCGAGCAGCACCTGCGTGCGGTCGCTGCGCTTGACGCCCTCGACCAAATCCTTGATCGCCTGCGGCTGGTCGCCTTTCGGCTCGAAGTCCGATGCGATGACGAACTTCCTGCCGCCTTCTGATTTCTCTGGACGCGGCGGGCGGTGCGGCGTCCATGGGACGGCGGAGAATTCCGGACGGCCCTCGCGCAGCAGGCGCTCTAGCGATTGCTGGCTTGCGATACCGGCGAAGCCACCAGGTTGCGTCGGCAGATCGGCGCGGGGAAGGCGGTATTTCGGATCGTTTTTGTCCGGTGGCGGCAGCGGCGCGGCCTGGTCACCGAGGCCCAGCTCCTTTTCCAGTTGCGGATCAAGGCCGGTAATCGGCGACGCCGTGTAATCACGCTGTGACGTTTCTTCGAATTCCTTTGGTGTCGATTTGCGCGCCTTGTGCGCCTCGGAGAAATCGCGGCGCCGATCCCACGAATTGTCCGGTGGGGGCTGCAATCCTGTGCCCGACCCCATGCCCGCCGTGCCACGGCCAATGCCTGGGTTAAGCAGGTTCGCGAGCGCATCCGGTGTGGGCTTGTCATCCGGGCGCGCGGCCTTGGCGCGCGTCGGTTTTGCCGGATCTTTTGGTTTTTTCGGCGGGGATTTGGACATTACCCCGAATATGGGGCGAGTCCGCGATTGAGGGAAGGTGGGCAGAAAATGAACTTCCCGAGCGTCCAATGCGAAGCGAGCGCCGTTGCGCGATGCTGAGCGCATAGTAACATCGTTGTCCGCCGGGTTTTGTTCAGGCGGTATGGGGGAGACAATGTCGAACTGTTCGCGCCGCTTGGCGCAGTATCTCGCGATCTTCGCTGCAACATTTATCGTGACAGGACCGGCACAGGCCCAGACCAAGTTTAAATGGGCGCATGTGTATGAAGTGGCCGAGCCCTATCATGCCAACGCGCTCTGGGCAGCGGACGAGATCAAGAAACGGACCGACGGCCGCTACGAGATCGGCGTGTTTCCGGCCTCCCAGCTCGGCAACGAAAACCAGATCAACGAAGGCCTCGGGCTCGGCACCGTCGACATCATTTATACCGGTGCTTCATTTGCAGGCTCGATCCACAAGCCGCTCGCTATCACTGGCGCGCCATTCATTTTGCGCGATTTCGACCATTGGAAGGCTTATCGCGACAGCCAACTGTTCCGTGATCTCGCCAAGGGCTACGAGGACAAGACCAAGCATAAGGTCGTCGCGATCCTCTACTACGGCCAGCGCATGCTGACCGCAAACAGGGAAATCAAGAAGCCCGAAGACATGAAGGGCATGAAGCTGCGCGTTCCGCCGGCGCCCCTGTTCCTGATGTTCACAAAATCGGTCGGCGCCAACGCCACCCCGATCGCTTTTGCCGAAGTCTACCTTGCGCTCCAGCAGGGCACTGTCGACGGCCAGGAAAATCCGCTGCCGACCATCATGGCGAAGAAGTTCTACGAAGTTCAGTCGCACATCATGCTGACCGGCCACATCACCGAATCCCTTGTCACCATTGTCGGCGGTCATGTCTGGTCCAAGCTTTCCGATGCCGACAAGAAGGTGTTCGACGAGGTGCTGAAGGAAGCCAGCGCCCGGTCGACGGATCAGATCCGCGCATCCGAGCTCAAACTCGCCGACGAATTCCGCAAGCTTGGCAAGAACGTGGTGGAAGTCGACCGCGAGGCGTTCCGCAAGGCGGCGGTGCCGCTGCACAATGACGCCAGCGCCGGCGCCGGCTGGTCAAAGGCCGAATACGACGCGCTGCAGGCCTTGAAGTAACGGTACCGACAAGTGATCGCGCCGCGCTTGGGCGCGGCGCGCCATGGACCACGGTCTACTGCGCGGGGGATCATGAGCAAGCAAGCGGCGCCTGACGGCGAGAAGCGTCTCATTGAGGTCGAAGATGCCGAGGTGAAGATCGAGCATTACCCGGAAGACTGGATTGCCTTCGTCATCTTCTGGTCGCTTGCCTTCATCGTCTTCCTGCAGTTTTTCACGCGCTATGTGCTCAATGACAGCCTGTCCTGGACCGAGGAGATCGCCCGTTATGGCCTGATGTGGATCGTGTTCATCGGCGGCGCGATGGTGACGCGGCGCAACACGCATATTGCCGTCGAGCTGCTCTCGAACGTGATGAAACCGGGCCCGGCACGCGCGACGGTTCTGGCGCTTGTGGATTTCGTCAAGCTCGCCTTTCTTGGCCTGCTCGCATTCGTGTCGTGGACGATCACCGAGCGCATGCATTATCAGCGAATGACCGTGTTCGATCTGCCGATGAGCTATGTTTATGGCGGCGTGGCCTTCGGGTGCTTCCTGATGCTCATGCGTCAGGCGATCAACGTGTGGCGCAACGCGCGCATCCGCTGGAGCCGGCCGGACGACGTGACGCATCAGGTCACGGCCGACTAGGGCTGGTCACTCCCATGATCATCATGGCGCTTCTGTTCATCGTGGTGCTGCTCGTCGGCGTGCCGGTGTTCATCGCGCTTGCCGGGTCGTCTTTCATCTACACGCATTTTATTGCCGGTCTGCCGGATTTCGTCATTTTGCACCGGATGGCCGGAGGCATCGATTCGTTTCCGCTGCTCGCGGTGCCGTTCTTTATTCTGGCGGGCAACCTGATGAATTCCGCCGGCATCACCAATCGTATTTACGATTTTGCTGTCGCCCTCGCAGGCTGGACGCGCGGCGGACTGGCGCATGTGAACATCATCGGCTCGGTCATTTTCGCAGGCATGTCGGGCACTGCGATTGCCGATGCGGCGGGCCTTGGCACGATCGAGATCAAGGCGATGAAGGATCACGGCTATGACACAGAATTTTCAGTCGGGGTCACCGCTGCATCGTCGACGCTTGGCCCGATCATTCCGCCGTCCTTGCCGTTCGTCATCTACGGGATGATGGGCAATGTCTCGATTGGTGCGCTCTTTCTCGGTGGAGTCATACCCGGCTTTGTAATGACGCTTTTCATGATGGGCTATGTCTATTACTGCGCGCGCCGCTACGGGATGGGTCGCGACCAGGCCTTCAGCTGGCGCACGCTCGCCCTGACCTTCATCGCGGCGCTTCCGGCGCTGCTGACGCCAGCGATCATCATCGGCGGCATGACATTCGGCTGGTTCACGCCAACGGAAGCGGCGATTGCGGCCTGCGCCTGGGCCATCGTGCTCGGGATCTTCCTCTATCGCACGCTCACGCCGAAGCAATTCTACAAGGTCTCGATGGAGACAATCGAGACGACGGCCGGGGTGCTGCTGATCGTCGGCGCGGCATCGCTCTTCGGCTGGGTGCTGACCACGACCCGCGTCACGGAATACACCACCGAGGCGCTGCTGGCCCTGACCGACAATCGTTATGTCATTTTGCTGCTGACCAACGTCCTGCTTCTGGTCATCGGGTGCTTCCTCGAGCCGATCGCATCGATCAGCATCCTGGTGCCGGTCCTCATGCCGGTCATCGTGAAGGTTGGCATCGATCCGGTGCACTTCGGCGTCATGATGACGCTCAACCTGATGATCGGACTGCTGCACCCGCCGCTCGGCATGGTGCTCTTCGTGCTGTCCCGGGTTGCCAAGCTGTCGATCGAGCGGACGACAATGGCGATCCTGCCCTGGTTGATACCCCTGTTATTGTCGCTGATAGCAATTACGATGATCCCGGAGCTGACCTTGTGGCTGCCCAGGGTTGTCGGGATGATCAAATAG
>JBEVFG010000168.1:0-15565 GCA_040512415.1 Pseudolabrys sp.
CGCTTGAGAAGGGCAAGCCGAATTCGGTGTATGACGCCGATGGTTCGGCGATCGTCATTCACGCTGGAAGCGATGACTATAAGACCGACCCTACAGGTGAGGCCGGCGGGCGGATCGCTTGTGGTGTGATCCCGTAACTGCTGTCACTGCGGAAATACTTTTAGGTTCACCCTGCTGCGCGCATTACAAAGTTCGTCATGTTTGGCGAACCCCATTGGGTTCGTTTTGCCAATCCGCATCCTGAAATAGCTACTCAGTTTAAATCACAACCATTGGTTGTGTATTACTTGCCCGGGCGGATAGCATTTCTAGCCTTTCATCCGCATCAGGCGGCCGCGTTCGCGCTCCCACGACCGCTTTTTGAGCGTTTCGCGCTTGTCGTGCAGTTTCTTGCCGCGCGCCAGCGCGATCTCAACTTTGGCACGGCCTTTTTCGTTAAAGTAGAGCTTTAACGGCACGATGGTCATACCTTCGCGTTCGACCGCCCCGGTCAGTCGGTTGATCTCGCGCTTCTGCAGCAGCAGCTTGCGTGCGCGCTTCGGCGCGTGATTGAAACGGCTCGCCTGCAGGTATTCCGGAATGTTGGAGTTGATCAGCCAGAGCTCCCCACCGCGCGCATCGGCGTAGGATTCGGCGATCGTCGCCTTTCCTGCGCGCAATGACTTGACCTCGCTGCCGGTGAGAACGATGCCGGCCTCGAAGGTCTCGCCGATCGCGTAGTTGAATCGCGCCTTGCGGTTGTCAGCGACCACCTTGAAGCGGCGCTCGGGCTTTGTGGCCATGTGCGACGGTTACAGTTCAGCGCGATTTGAGTTGATCGCGGATTTCCGTGAGAAGCTGCTCGGTCTTCGACGGTTCAGGCACCTTTTCCTCCTCCTTGCGGGCAAGCCGGTTCAGTGCGCGGATCGCAAGGAAAAGCACGAAAGCAATGATGATGAAGTTAAATGCGATCGTGAGAAAATTTCCCCAAGCCAATACAGCACCTTGCTTTTTTGCCTCGACAAGGGTGCCGGCTGTCACCTTCGAGGATAGCGGGAGAAAGTAATTCGAAAAATCGATGCCGCCGGTAATTGCGCCGATCACCGGCATGACGAGGTCGCCAACCAGCGAATTCACGATACCGGAGAAGGCGGCGCCGATGATCACGCCGACTGCAAGATCGACGACGTTTCCCCGCAACGCGAATTTTTTGAATTCGGCAAGCATGTCGGTCAACCCAGACTGTGTAATTTGCGCTAATTGATCAGCCCCGCGTGGACCATCGCCAGCCGCACGGCGGCCTGCGCCTTTTCGCTGGCTGGCACCATCGGCAATCGCACCGTGTTGGCGCACTTGCCGATCAGCGACATCGCATACTTGATGGGGGCCGGACTGGTTTCCACGAACAGATTGATGTGCAGCGGCGCGAGCTTATCCTGCAGCTTAAGTGCAGTGGCGAAATCGCCCTTCAGGCAGGCCGCCTGGAATTCGGCGCAAAGACGTGGCGCCACGTTCGACGTCACAGAGATGCATCCGTGCCCGCCATGCGCCATGAAGCCGAGCGCCGTGATGTCTTCACCCGACAGCTGATTGAAGTCGGTGCCCATGGCCGCGCGCTGCTGAGAAACGCGAGCCATGTTGGCGGTCGCGTCCTTCACGCCTGCAACGTTTTTCAGCTCGAACAGGCGCGCCATCGTTTCGACCGACATGTCGACGATCGACCGCCCGGGAATGTTGTAGATGATGATCGGAATCCCGATCGCGTCGTTGATCGCCTTGTAATGCTGATACAGGCCTTCCTGGGTCGGCTTGTTGTAGTAGGGCGTCACGATCAGGACGGCGTCGGCTCCGGCGCTCTCCGCATGACGGGACAGTTCGATCGCCTCTACGGTGGAATTGGAGCCGGAACCCGCAATGACCGGTACCCGGCCATTGGCCTGGTCGATACACCATTCGACCACCTGCTTGTGCTCGTCATGCGACAGGGTCGGACTTTCCCCCGTGGTTCCCACAGGGACCAGGCCATTCGTGCCCTCCGCGATCTGCCATTCGACGATGTCGCGGAACGCCTTCTCGTCGAGCGAGCCGTTTTTGAACGGCGTGACCAGCGCTGTAAAAGAGCCCCGAAAGCTCGTCTTGGCGGTCATGACACGACTTCTCCACAAAAGGCGGGTTTAAGCCCCATTGATATCGGGTCGGAGAGCGCGAAGAAAGCCCTCCGCCGCCACCGACAAGCTGGAACTCGGCATGCGACAACGTGTTTTTGCCCGTCTTGCCGCCTATAATGCCGACGGATGAAATTTTTCGGTATCATTCATCAATAGTTTTGGCCTAATGGACTGACCGATTTGCGGTTTCGGCAACTGAGTCGGACGGGTCGAAGGACAAGCGCGGGGGTTTGATGGGCGCGACTGGCCACAGCCGCTGGAGCTTATTTTTGGCAGTGATTGCAGCCTGCGGGCTATGCGCGGACGCCGCCTTGCCGGCCGCGCAAAAAGTGCCCTTGCCGCGCCCGCGACCCGCTGCGGCGGCGACCAAGCAAACGCTCGCACCCGTACGGCAAGCAGCGCCTTTGCCTCAAACGGGGCTGCAACCCAACGGCAGCGGGCTGACTTCCTTTGCCCAAGCCAATGTCGGTTTGCATGGGGCCCTGTTCGAGAGCCGGGCCGAATTCAAGCCGCTTGTCCGCCCAGCCTCCGGGCCGTTTGCTGTTGCGCCTAACGCGACCACCTCGGCGAACGACGTCGCCGCGGTAAAACGTGTGATCGAAGCGGCGCGCAAAGGCAGAGACGCCGACGCCAATGCGGCTCAGGCGAGCATCGCCGATCCGGTTGCCCGCAAGTTGGCCGAGTGGGTCATTTTGCGTTCGGACAACACCAATCCATCGTTCGAACGATACGCCGCTTTCGTTCAGAGCAACCCGGCTTGGCCGCACGTGCCGCTGTTCCGCCGCCGCGCCGAGAACGCGCTCTGGAATGATGGCGTCGACGCAGCGGCGGTGCGGGCGTTCTATGCCACGAAACCGCCGTCAACCGCCTTGGGACGTTACATGCTCGCGCGCGTCTTGCTCGCCCAGGGCAACCGCGACGGAGCTGCAACGCTGGTCAACCACGCCTGGCGCCACGACGACTGCAGCGCAGAGGTCGAGAAAAAGGTGCTCGAGATGTTCGGCGACATACTCACCGCCGCCGATCACAAGGTGCGTATGGAGAGCCGCTTTTACGCTGGCGATGCCGCCGCCGGTCTGCGCGCCGCCGAACGCCTTGGCGGCAACGATCTTGTGATCGCCCGGGCACGCGCCGCGGTCCTGCAAAAGGCGCGCAATGCAAAAGCGCTCCTCGATGCCGTGCCTGTGTCAGCGCAGCGTGAACCCGGCTACATTTTTGCTCGCGTGCAGTGGCTGCGGCAGGACAACAAGCCGGAAGAAGCCGGAAAGCTCATCCTGACCGCGCCGAAGGAGCCGGAGGCTCTTGTCGATCTCGATCAATGGTGGCTGGAGCGACGTCTGTTGGTGCGCAAGCTGCTAGACGAGCATGACCCGCAGGCCGCTTATAACATTGCCCGCGACGCGGCGCCTCCGATGCGAGGCGTGTACCGCGTGGACGCACATTTCACGGCCGGTTGGGTCGCCCTGCGCTATCTGCGCAATCCGAAAGCGGCTGCACAGCACTTCGCGCACATCGTGGAAGGCACCCACAATCCGCACGCACTTTCACGCGGCGGCTATTGGCAGGGCCGTGCCGCCGAGGCGATGGGTCAGATTGCGCAGGCAAAAGCTTTCTATGAAATGGCCGGACAGCATGTGGCGACTTATTACGGCCAGCTCGCGCGTGCGCGTCTCGGGCTCAAAGATGTTGGGCTACGCGCGCCACCCGCCTTCACGCCGCAAGAAACGAATGTGCTGAACAATCTTGAAGCCGTACGGGCGGCGGCGATTCTTTACGAGCTCGGCGAGCGGGACATGCTGGCCTCGATTTATGCCGAGCTTGGCGAGAGCGCGACCGACGTCGCCGGAATGGCGATGATGGGCGAACTCGCGGCTAAACACGGAGATGGCCGCGCAATGCTCCTGCTCGGTCAAGCCGCCTACCGCCGCGGCCTTCCGCTCGAGCATTACGCATATCCGACAGTTGGCCTTCCGGACTATCGGCCGATCGCCCCTCCAGTTGAGCCTGCGGTTACCTATTCGATCGCGCGCCAGGAAAGTCACTTCAATCAAAAGGTCGTCTCAAGCGCCAACGCGATGGGCCTGATGCAGGTGACGCCCGCAGCCGGCATCGACACCGCCGCGAAATTCAAGGTCACCTACAGCCGCGAGCGCCTTCTCAAAGACCCCGTCTACAACATGCAGATTGGAGCAGGCGAACTCGCCATTCTGCTCGGCGGCTATAACGGCTCGTACATCCTGACCTTCGCCGGCTACAACGCCGGCCGCGGCAGGGTGAAACAATGGATCGCGGCCTATGGCGACCCGCGCGATCCTAACGTCGATCCCGTCGACTGGGTTGAGCGAATTCCAATTTCCGAGACGCGTAATTACGTCGAACGGATCATGGAAAATCTGCAGGTCTACCGTGTGCGCTTCGGCGGCGGCAGCAAGCTCCTCATCGAAGCGGACATCAGGCGCGGCGGCGCGCACTGATCGCCCAATGGCCGCGCTGGCGTCATCGACAACCGATTCATACAGCACGTTTGTTACTGCCTCCGATGGCCTGCGCCTTCACGTGCGTTGTTATGGACGCGCCAGCACTGCAGGCATTCCCGTCGTCTGCCTGCCGGGCCTCGCCCGCACGTCGGCTGATTTTGACGTTTTGGCAACCGCCCTTTCGCGTGACGGGCCCCGCCCTCGCCGCGTAATCGCGCTCGACTACCGCGGTCGCGGCCTGTCGCAATACGATCGCGATCCCGCGAATTATTCGCTTCCGGTCGAGCTCGCCGATGTGCTCGCTGTCCTCACTGCGCTGGAATCGCTGCCTGCCATTTTCATCGGCACGTCCCGCGGCGGCATCCTGACGATGCTGCTGGCGGCCGTCCGGCCGTCAGCGATTGCCGGTGCCGTGCTCAACGACATCGGTCCCGTCATCGAGCCGCAAGGGCTGATGCGCATCAAAAGCTACGTCGGGAAACTGCCGCAGCCGCGAAGCTTCGAGGAAGGCGCCGAAATCCTGCGTCGCCTGTTTCATACTCAGTTTCCACGGCTAGGACCGGACGATTGGCTGGCAGGCGCGCGCCGTATCTTTAAGGAGGAAAACGGTCGCCTAGTGACGACCTACGATCCTAAACTGTCGACTGCCATGGCGGCCGTGGACCTCGAGCATCCGGTGCCGGACCTGTGGAAGGAATTCGACGCTCTGGCGCGTATGCCGCTGATGGTTATTCGGGGCGCGAATTCCGACATTTTATCGGGAGCGACAGTCGTACAGATGCGGGCACGGCACCCAGACCTCGATGTATTGGAAGTGCCTGAGCAGGGTCACGCGCCGCTATTGGCGGAACCGGACACGATTGCCAGCCTCCTGTCATTTGTATCGCGCTGTCGTTGATCAGCCAGTTCGATTTGGCTTCGTTCTGGCAATACCGTACTTTTCCGAAAAATACCGAATGCCGTTAAGCCTTTATTTTGGGAACGCATGGGGCGCCTGTGCCTGCGGCCAGCCGCCTGTGGGCACGGAAAACGCAACCGAAAGCACTTCAAATAAGGGGATTTTTCGGGAAGTCTTTTTGGTCGCGAATCACCCAAACCATCGTTAAGGCCCCCGAAGCACGCACCAACCGCACGTCTAGGCGTACACTCAAGCAACAAGGACCCGATCACCGGACTTCCGACCCGCAGCCAGGTGCGCTGGATTGGGGCCGAGGAGATTTTCCGGGGCATTTGCAAGCGTGTACGAAACGCAATCAGTTATATGCGTCGCCAGAAGTGACTGCGCCGTCTTTGCGTCGCGGTTAAGGGCACATTCCAGAAGCTTCTGGTGTTCCGCAGAAGCTGCGCTTCGGAAGACGATCGCGATCATCAGGTAGCGGACATACCTGTCGAAAACCGCCGCGTGGGAGTCGAGCAGCACGCGCGAACCGCAGGCCGACAACAGCGACTGGTGAAATTCGGAATCGTAGCGCTTGAGCACTTCGAGGCCGCGGCGATCGCCCGCCAATGTCCGCTTTTCCATCATTGCGAGCTTGTGATGCGCAGCAACGACGCGCCCTTCCCAGTCGATATCGCCCAGAGCGAATGAGCGCCGCAGGGCATGGCTTTCGAGCAGAAGGCGCAGATTTGCGAGTTCTCTGAAATTCTCAGCTGAGACCGGCGCAACTTCAAAGCCACGGGCGCTTTCGGCGACGATCAGCCCTTCCGACGTCAGCCGGTTAAGCAACTCCCGCAGTGTACTGATGCTGATGCCGTAGGAGTCTTTGAGCGCTTCGAGTTTGAGTTTTTGCGCCGGCGCCAGGCGACCGAAGATGATGTCGTTGCGCAGACGGCGATAAACCCTTTCGCCGGCTGTTTCGACTGTGCTGATCAAACCACTCACCCGCCCCTCAGACGATTTTACGATCATCAGACGATCCGATTTTGGACTATTGATGCCTCCTTCGCAACTACGAAAATAGCGCCAGCCCGCTCATCGGTGTCGACCCGAACGACCCTTACTGGAGGATCATGGCAGGCCTCTTTGCCAGCCACGCGTTGCACTATGAAGTCACGATCCGCGCCCGCTTCGGGTCGACAGTCTGTGCGCTGATGTCATGCCGTCTTGGCATTGCCATCGTCGGCGATTTCACCTTCGGGTGCTCGACATTGCCGACCCGACCGCATTTCAGACCTATGTCGCACACCGCAAGGATATCCCGCTTTGGAGCCATGGCGCGCGATTTGTCGCGGCTTTGCGCGGTCAAATGGAGGCTGCAGCGCGATCGCGGCAACGAAAAAATAACATATGTTAAGTTTCGCACACGTCTTGGTTATTGACCTTGCGCGAGCGGATTAGCAAGGTCGCCTCATTGGTGGTGCCAGGCCCGGATGCGGGGGCGCCGCACTGCCAAAGCCCGATGCAACGGGCCGCATTCTACCAAAGGAGGAAGCTTCCCATGTTTCGTTCAGGACTTCTTGCGTCGGTGATTGTCGCGGGGGTTGGCGTGACCAGTCCGGTTCTCGCGCAATCGACCGTATACATCCCTGCTATTCTCGAACTGTCCGGAGCCGGTGCGGTGTCAGGCACCAATTTCCGCGATGGAATGCTGTTGGCGATTGATGAGATCAATGCCAAGGGCGGCATCCTTGGACGCAAAATCGATACGCCTTTGCTCGACACCCAGAGCGACGCGGGCATCTCGCGCGCGCAAGTGCAAAAGGTGCTTGACAACAAACCCTTCGTCATTCTCGGTCCTGTGTTCTCGGGTTCTGTGCTGGTCGACATGTTGCTGACCCAGCAAGCTGAGATTCCCGAGATTGTCGGCGGCGAGGCGGCAGCAATCACCCAGAAGGGGAATCCCTACGTTTTTCGCACGTCGTTCGGTCAGCAATTCAGCATGCCGAAGATCGCGAATTACATGCGAGACGGCGTCAAGGCAAAAACTGTTAGTGTGCTATGGGTGAACAACGACTTCGGCAAAGGCGGTCGCGATACCTTCATCAAAGAGATGAATGCGCGTGACATCAAAGTGCTCGCCGATATCTCGACGGAATCAGGGCAGGCCGATTTTTCGGCCGATGTGGTCAAGCTGAAGGGCGCGAATGCCGATGCGATCTTCGTCTATCTCAATGAAGAAGAGAGCGCGCGTTTCCTCCGCGAAGCCAGAAAGCAGGGCCTCAACAAGCCGCTGATCGGTGAGACAACCTTGCTCGGCCAGAAAGTGATCGACCTTGCAGGCGAGGCAGCCAACGGCGTGCGAGGCCATGTCGGACTGACCGTCGATGCACCGATCCCAGCCGTGCAGGAGTTCGCCGCCAATTTCAAGAAACGGTTCAACTATGCCTGCGATCACAATGGCATCAAAGGCTACACCGCCGTTTACTTTATCAAGCATGTGACGGAAAAAATCGGGAAGTTTGACAGCAAGGCTTTCGCAGAAGCCGCACACGGCATTACCATCTCGCCGAAAGATGAGCCCGGCATTCTCATGGAGGCAACCTGGGATAAAAACGGCGATATCGACCGGATCAGCTTCCTGGGCGAAGTCGTCAACGGCAAGCAGAAGATCGTCGAGACCTTGCCGAAGCTCGGCAAGTAATCTTCCCACGCGCTCTTCCGCCCGGTGTGCCTGCCGGGCGGAAGCCAAAGGCTCTCGCCAATGGCTTCCTTTATTCAGCTTTTGGTATCCGGCCTCGCGACCGGTGCAATCTACGCCTTGATTGCGGTCGGGTTCACGTTGCTCTGGCAGACATCGCAGACGATCAATTTCGCCCAGGGCGAATTCGTCATGCTGCCGGCGTTCTTCGTTCTCGCCGCCATGAATGCAGGTGCGCCGTTCTGGCTGGCGTGTCTTATCGGTATCGCACTATCGATTGTAATTCTCGGAATTCTTTTCAAGCTCATCGTTGTTGACCCAATGCTGAAGTATGGCGTGCTGCCGTTGGTCATATCGACGATCGCCCTGTCGCTGTTCCTCAAGGAAAGTGCCAAGGACTTTTACAGCTCGCAAGCGCAACCGTTCCCCGCACTGGTGCCGGCGACCGACATCCATTTTTTTGAGGCGGTTGTCTCGACGCAAAGTCTGGCGGTGCTGGCGGTCGCCATCCTTACTGTCGTTGCGTTGAACATTCTTCTGAACAAGACCCGGCTTGGCCGACAGATGCAGGCAACCGCGCAAAATACGACCTTGGCACGCATCCTGGGCATTCCGGTGCAGCGGATGGTGCTTTACACGTTTTTGCTCAACGCGGTGCTTGTTGCGATCGCCTCAATTCTGGTGAGCCCGATTTATCTCGCCAAGTTCACCAACGGGGAGACGCTGGGCATGGCTGCGTTCATTGCGGCGATCATCGGCGGATTCAATCAAGTGCGTGGCGCCATTCTCGGCGGTGTGATTCTGGGCGTGCTCGACAATTTGTCCGCTGCCTATATTTCGTCGCAGTATCGCGGCGCGTTCCCATTGATCATCCTGATTGCCGTGATTCTGCTTCGCCCACAGGGCCTGCTCGGGCGGATCGAGGAACGGACGGTATGATACGCCTCGGCGCATTGGCCGTCGTCATCGCCATTGTGGCGGCCCTCGCTGCGCCGTTTTTCCTAAAGCCATATGGCATTTTCCTGATTTCGACCTGGGCAGTCCTCACCATCGCCGCGATCGGTCTCAATTTAACGCTCGGTTATGCCGGGCAGATCTCGCTCGCGCAGGGCGCTTTCGTCGGAATTGGAGCCTATACGGTTGCGCTTCTGACGCCACTGGGCGTGCCGTTTTTCCTGGCGTTTTTCGCCGCCGGGCTTCTGTGCTTTGCAGTAGGCTGGGGACTTGGCTACCCGGCGCTGCGGGTACAGCACCATTACCTCGCCTTCGTCACGCTGGCTTTCACCACGCTCGTTTTCCTGGTGTTGCGCAACGAGCAGTGGCTCACGAATGGTATCTACGGCATCACCGGCACCCCACGCCCGACAATATTCGGATGGAAGACGAACGGTGCGCGTGATTTCTATTTTCTGTGTCTGGGCACGCTGGTGCTTTTCTCACTCGCAGCGTGGTGGATGCTTCGTTCGCCATGGGGCCGCGCCTTTGTTGCCTTACGGGAGAACCCCATCCGCGCGCTTTCGCTCGGTCTTGATACGCGACGCTACACACTAATGGCATTCGCCATCGGCTCGAGTCTCGGCGGGCTGTCCGGCGCGCTATACGCGCCACTAGTGCAATTCATTGAACCGAACTCGTTTGCGCTCGGCCTGTCGTTCAACCTGCTGCTCATGGTGATCGTTGGCGGCAGCGGCAACTTCTTTGGACCCTTTGTCGGCGCCTTGGTCGCCGTGCTGCTGCCGGAATGGCTGCGCATCACGCAAGGCTACTACCTCATACTCTATGCCGCTGCGATCATGGTCATGATGGCGTTCTGTCCCTCAGGACTGCTTGGACTTCTCGAGCGTGCGACCAGAGCTTTTAAGGGTCGGCGGGCAGAAGCCGCGACATCGGTGCGCGCGGAAGGTGCCGGAACATGACCGCAGTCCTCGAAGTCTCCAATCTGCGCAAGGCGTTCGGCGGGCTCATCGCGGTCGATGGTGTATCATTCGAGGTCCGCGCTGGTGAGATTCTTGGGATTATCGGGCCGAATGGATCTGGAAAATCGACGCTGTTCAATTGTGTGCTGGGGCAATTGCAGCCGACTTCCGGCGAAGTGCGCATCGGCGGCCAAGTCACGACGGATGCGCGGCCCTGTGACCTTAATCGTCTCGGCGTCAGCCGCACGTTTCAATTGTTGCAGGTTTTTCCGCAACTTTCGGTGCGCGAAAATCTCATCCTTGCGGGGCAGGAACATCAGGGTTCGATGGCATCGCGCCTGTTCGGGCGCGCCGATGCCGGGCTCGGCGAGGCCGCCGGGCGGATGATCGAGTTCTTCCGCCTGTCGCATCTTGCGGATGAGCAGGCCGGTTCGCTGAGTTACGGCCAGCAAAAGCTTCTCGACGCCGCGATGGCCTTCATGGCCGGTCCGAGGCTTGTCCTCCTCGATGAGCCGGCAGGAGGCGTCAACCTGACAATGCTAGGGCACTTGCGCGAGCGGCTCCAGGCCTATCATGCCGAAAGCAAGGCGACGTTTGTCGTGATCGAACACCAGATGGAATTCGTCATGGCGCTCTGCACGCGTGTCCTGGTCCTCGCGGAAGGACGAATCATCGCCGAGGGTGCCCCGCATGATATCCGCCGCAATCCCATTGTGATCGAGGCTTATCTGGGGCACTGAAAATGAGTTCCGATCCGCTGCTCATCCTGGATAATGTATTCGCCGGTTACGGCAAAATGACGATTCTCAACGGGACAAGTGCTCGTATTCGTCGCGGCGCGATCACAACCGTGATCGGGCCGAACGGCGCGGGCAAGTCGACAATGTTCAAGACAATTTTCGGGTTGCTCGTGGTGCGCACCGGCACGATTACCTTCAATGGCCGCGAGACGACGAATTTCGCTACTCGCCGGATTCTCGACGAGGGCGTCGCCTATATTCCGCAGGGCCGCAACATTTTTCCCGAACTGAGCGTACGGCACAATCTCGAACTTGGCGGCGTGGCCTTGTCCGATCAGGCGAGCCTTCCGGCACGCATGGAGAAAATCATGCAGCGCTTCCCGATCCTGAACGAGAAGGCCCGCGCGCAGGCTTCGACTCTGTCCGGCGGTCAGCAAAAGATGCTCGAAGTTGCGCGCGGGCTTCTGCTTGACCCGAAACTGATCCTGATCGATGAGCCATCGATTGGACTTTCTCCACTCATGGTGCAGGAGGTGTTCGCGATCCTGAAATCGCTCCGCGACAACGGTGTTACGATTCTGCTGATCGAGCAGAATGCAAAACAAGCGCTGCAGATTTCCGACTACGGGTTGGTGATGGAACAGGGCCAGACACGCATTGAAGATACGGCGCCGAATATCCTTGCCGACCCGCGAATTGCGCAACTGTTTCTCGGCGGCGGTCTGGCCCAGCCGGAGCGTGTGGCATGAGCAGGCGCAGGATGTTACTGGGGTTGATCGGTGCGAACATTATGGGTTCGCTGTCGCCGGCATTGTTCGCCGAAGCGTTCGCTGCGGCTGGCATCGATGGATTCTATCATTTGATCGACGTCGATCGCCTGCGGGAGCGGCGGTTGCCGCAACTTCTTGACGCGATCAAAACCGCTGGGTTTGCCGGGACAAACATCACTTATCCGTTCAAGCAGGAAATCCTTCCGCTCCTTGATGCAGTGGATCCAGAGGCTTCCCAGATCGGCGCGATCAACACCGTTGCGATCGCGCCGGACGGTTGTACAACGGGATACAACTTTGACCGGCGCGGATGGCGTCGCAGTTTCGAGGAAAGCGTCGGCCGGAACAGCGCGCAAGGCGCAACCGTCGTGCAGATCGGCGCTGGTGGCGCCGGGCATGCGGTGGCGTTTGCCTTGATGGATCTGGGCGTGGCGCTTCTTGTTGTTCATGATCGCGACGGCGCTCGCGCGAAGGCGCTGTGCAGCGACCTCGCAGAGCATTATGGCGCATCGTGTTGCCGGGTTGCACGTGATATCGAACACGAAATCGCGGCAGCTGACGGCATTGTCAATGCCACGCAGATGGGCATGCGCGGCTTTCCGGGAAATCCGGTGCCGGTATCCGCGCTTAAACCAACGCATTGGGCCGCCGACGTCATCTACACGCCGGTCGACACGGAATTTATCAAGGCCGCGTCAGCGAAGGGTGCCCGCGTCCTCAGCGGCGACGGGATGTGCGTTCATCAGGCGGTCGAGGCTTTCCGATTGTTCACCGGAATCACGGCCGATCTTGCGCGGCTTCACCGTGCGTTTGCTGCCGGCTACCAGGCGCGCGAAGCTGCGCTCGGCGAAACAGTTTGATTCAGCCCAGACCGAAGGACAAGGCAATGAAAACCTCGATAGCTACAGTTTGTCTCAGCGGCGGTTTGAGCGAAAAGCTGCAATCGATCGCAGCGGTAGGTTTCCGCGGCGTGGAAATCTTCGAAAGCGATTTGCTCTCTTATAACGGTACGCCAGCCGACGTTGCCAAAGAGATGTCCGATCTTGGCCTGCGCGCCATCACATTCCAGCCGTTCCGGGATTTTGAAGGCATGCCGGAACCGCAACGCCAGCGGACCTTCGACCGTGCCGAGCGCAAATTCGATCTGATGCAGGAATTGGGCTGCGACTCGTTGCTGGTCTGCAGCAACGTATCACCGGATTCGGTCGGCGGTATCGATCGCAGCGCGGCGGATTTTCATGAATTGGGCGAGCGCGCTGCCAAGCGTGGGCTGCGCATCGGCTTCGAGGCGCTGGCATGGGGACGCCATATCAACGATTATCGCGACGCTTGGGAAGTCGTGCGCCGCGCGAATCACCCCGCCATTGGACTCGTGCTCGACTCTTTTCACACTTTCGCTCGCAAGACCGATCTCAGCCCGATGCGTGCCATTCCCGGCGACCGGATCTTTCTCGTCCAGCTTGCCGATGCACCTTGGCTCGAGATGGATGTGCTGAATTGGAGCCGGCATTTCCGCTGCTTCCCGGGACAGGGGGATTTCCCGCTCCTCGATTTCATGGGGGCGGTCGCGGCGACTGGCTATCAGGGCGACCTGTCACTGGAGATTTTCAATGACCAGTTCCGCGCCGGCTCGCCGCGTTCGGTCGCTGTCGATGGGCAGCGCTCGCTGATTTATCTGTTGGATCAGCTGCGCGCGAAAAGCGGCAAAGCGGTCGCCGATATTCCGCAGATGCCGCCTCGGTCGAAATGTCTCGGCGTCGAGTTCATCGAATTCGCGGTCGATGATCGTACCGCCGACGAGCTCGAACAGTTCATTGGGGGTCTGGGATTTCGAAACATTGCCCATCACAAGTCGAAGGCTGTGTCGCGTTGGACGCAGGGCGCAATCAATCTTGTCATCAACAAGGAAAAAGAAGGCTTTGCACATTCTCACTACATCACACACGGGCCGTCTGTGTGCGCCATCGGACTCAAGGTCGAGAGTGCGGCGGCAACACTCGAGCGTGCCGAGAAGCTGCATGACACGCCGTTCCGGCAAAAGGTCGGGCGCGGCGAGCTTGAAATTCCGGCAGTCCGCGGCATGGGCGGAAGTCTGCTTTATTTCCTCGATTCGGCCAGCAAACTTGCCAAAGTGTGGGACGTCGAATTCGAGCCGGTGGCCGCGGGCAAAAGTGCCGATGCCGGCTTGACGGTTGTTGACCATATCTCGCAATCGACGCACTACGAGGACATGCTGTCGTGGCTGCTGTTTTACACCTCGCTCTTCGACGCCCAGAAATCACCGCAGGTCGATATCAACGATCCCGGAGGCGTGGTGCGCAGTCAGGTGGTCGAAACCGCGGACGGCACACTGCGCATCGCCCTCAACGCCTCGCAAAGTCCGCGGACGCAATCGTCGCGCTTTCTCACCGAATACTTCGGCTCGGGCGTACAGCACATCGCCTTCGCCACCCAGGATATTCTGGCGACCGCCGCCAGCCTGAGGACAAACGGCGTTGAAACCCTACGTATTCCGGAAAATTACTACGATGATCTCGAAGCGCGCATCGATCTCGGCAGCGACCGCTTGAAAATGCTGAAGACCAATAACGTCCTCTATGACAAAGACGACAACGGCGAATATTTTCAGCTTTACACCAAGAGCTTCAAAGATCTGTTCTTCCTCGAAATCGTGCAACGGCGCGGATACAAGGGGTTTGGCGCCATCAATGCACCTATCCGCCTCAATGCGCAGTCACGGCTTGCGAGCTCAGCTCGTATTTTGTAGGCGCCTGCACCGGCAGGTCGGCGAGTTTCTCACCTCTGAGCGCTCTTGCGCTCCACCAGCGGACGCTTGCGTAGATCGTCGGCGTCGAGAGCGAGAAGATCGAAACCAAGTTTGTGCTGACGCAAGATTTCTATCTCGGCACGAAGGCCAACGATCTCCTCGCGGAGTTTCTTCACGATCTCGGTCTCCGTTTTGCCGACCCCTTCACCGATGACGCCAGCGACCATTTTAAGTTGCCGAAACACCCATTGGCGGTCTTGGTCCGTCATCGCTGAATTACGAAAACGTCGCTTAGATTCTTCCGGCTCCTGCTCAATGAGTCTTTGGTGCGTGTAATGAGTGTCGTCCGGTTCGAGAGGACGAAACGCCGTTTAATTCGATATTACCTTTGCACGGACAAAGCTCCTGTGAGGCTGCCGCTCCGATTATGTCGTGATTTGGCCGACTGCGTTGTTGCGCGTCCTCACTGCGACGTTGCAATGAGGTTCCTCCGCGCGTGCCGAGGCGTGGGCGTCCGGAGAGACTGGTTTCACCCTCTGTTGCCAGTCTTCACCGGGCTTTTTGGTTTGGTCGCGCTCGCGAACGAATTTCGTGCTTGCGCATTGTATCGGGCCGAGAGCACAACGATGAATATCATGAACAAGCCGTGGGTATTGCTGCTTCTCGCTCTCTCGGCTTTCGCTTGGGCCACATCCGTCAAAGCGTCTTGGGTTGATTCGTGGGATGCTCTAAATTCTGGGTACTGCGCCAGCGCTCCTCCCGGCCTGCCCGTGGGTCACTACTTTGTCATCGATGCTAGCCTTTGCCCTGAGAACCTAAAAAGAAGCGGCATCGTAAAGCAGCAAAAGTCACAAAGCGCTCGCAAACCAACGGGCAAAAGCCGACGATAGTTCTGCGGACATCGGCTTGTGCGCTACAAAGGGGTATAGCGGGTCCGCTATAATTCAGTCGGCGAATACTGATAGCCGTTTCGGTGTTATCACCAGTATCGAGCACGGAGGTTGACGATGACCCACATGAATTTAGTTGCCATGGCTGCTCTTGCCGGTGCGTTTTTCGGGCTACAGCCGGCCCAGGCTTACGAAGCTCCCTGGTGCGCGGTGATCGAATTCGGCCGAGGTAGTGAGTATTGGGACTGCCAGTATCACTCGTTCGAAGACTGCTACCGCA
>JBEVFG010000169.1:0-11169 GCA_040512415.1 Pseudolabrys sp.
TCCTCGGTGCCGGCGTCGTCGGTACTTCGATCGCACTACATCTCGCCAGGCGCGGGCTCAGCGTCGCGCTGGTCGACCGCGCCGGCATCGGCGAGCAGACGTCCTATGGCAATGCGGGGATCATCGAAGGCAACACGATATTTCCGCCGGCATTTCCGTCCAGCGTCAGCGCGCTGTTGCGCATCGCATTCAAACGCGCGAGCGAAGCCAACTATCACGTTTCCTTTCTTCCGAAGATCGCCCCCTGGCTACTGGCATTTCGCGCGGCCTCCCGGCCGGAAAAGCTGGCCGAGACGGCTCAACTGATCCGCCCACTGTTTTCCCGCGCGGTCGCCGAGCATGAGACGCTGCTGGCCGAGGCAGGCGCAACGAAATATCTGCGTAAGACAGGTTGGCTCAAGGTTTACCGCGCTGAAAAGAGTTTCAAATCGCTCGCGCCCGAGTTCGATCTGGCGGCCAAGTTCGGGTTGCCGCTGCAATCACTTGATACGGCCGGGGCACTGGCACTCGAACCGTCTCTCAATCCGGTATTCGCGCACGGGGTGTTCTGGCCGGAGGCTGCGAGCATCAGCAACCCGCTCGGCGTAACACGGGCCTATGCGGCGCGTTTTGCCGGGCTCGGCGGCGTATTCCTGACTGGTGATGCGCGGACACTGCACCGTTCCGGCAGCAATTGGCGGGTAGAGACGGACCAGGGTGCGCTCGATGCAAGCCAGTGCGTGATTGCGCTCGGTCCCTGGGCTCCCGATCTGTTCAGCCAGCTGGGCATCACGCTGCCGCTCGCGGTCAAACGGGGTTATCACCGCCATTTTCGCTCGCAGGGCAATGCGGGGCTTGCGCGTCCGGTGCTCGACGCGGACGTCGGTTACCTGATCACGCCGATGGAGCAGGGTATCCGCATGACGACCGGTGCCGAATTCGCCGCGCGTGATGCTCAGCCTTCGCCTGTGCAGTTTGACCGCATCATGCCGCGGGCGCGCGAGCTGTTTCCGTTCGGCGAACGGTCCGACGACAGAACGTGGGTGGGTAGCCGGCCGTGCTTGCCCGACTCCCGGCCGGTAATTGGCCGCGCGCCGAGACTGTCCGGGCTATGGCTGGCCGTCGGACACGCGCATTGGGGCCTGACGCTCGGTCCCGCGACTGGCCGGCTCATTGCGGAAATGATAGCCGGCGAAACACCGTTTTGTGATCCGGCGCCGTATCGTGCCGAGCGGTTCAACTAGCGCGCGCCCGTGTGATCTCGCGGAAATCGTAGCGGTCGCGGATATAGGTATTAAAGAAAGTACCTTTCGAGAATGCGGACTGGAAGGACGCCGCGACCTCGACCGGGACATCGATATATTCGTACACCCGGCCGGTCACGAACGTCACCGCGAGCCGTTCTCGCGCGTTGTCATATCTGATTTCGGCAACCGCATTCGATGGCATGACATGACAACGCATAAACCATCGTGAAGTTCGGGAGTCATGCAAAGCGATCACGCCAGCATTGCAACGCACCATTGAATGGTAATGTCGTGGCCTCGTAGACGCCACGCGCGATCGCGCGCGCGAGCACATTGGCTGCAAGCGTTCCGAGCTCGCTGAGGGAAAACACCGGATCAGGCAAGGGTTTTGCACCCATGCTCGTCGCGAATACCACATCGCCGTCGAGTGGGGTGTGGACGGGGTAGATTGCGCGCGACAAGCCGCATTGCGCCATCACGGCCAGGCGTTTTGCCTGTGCCTTGGTAAGTTTTGCATCCGTAGCGACCACCGCGAGTGTCGTGTTCTCACCCAGGTTGCCTTTGCTGCGGAATTTCAGCGCGTCAGGGGGAAACTTAGTCGGCCAGCCGTGGGCGCCGAATTCCTTGTCTTGCTCGAAAGGCGCGGCCCAAAAATGCGGTCCATCACCGACCGTCATGCTGCCGGCAGCATTGGCCGCCGCGATTGCGCCGACGGTTAGCCCGCTACGGGTCTTTGCGCTGGCCGATCCGATGCCCCCTTTGAGGTTGACGGTTGTCGCGCCCAACCCGGCTCCCACGCTTCCGAGCGCGAAATTATCAGCCGCAAGTTTCGCGGCTTCGTAGCCCAGTTCTCGATAAGGGGGATAGCGGCCCCAATTCTTGTTACCGCCTGACAAGAGATCGAACAGGATCGCGCCCGGCACGATCGGGACACGTGCCTCTCGTACCTGAAAGCCGCGACCTTTCTCGCGCAACCATGCTTGCACGCCGGAGGCGGAATCCAGGCCGAAGGCGGATCCGCCGGACAGCACAATGGCATCGATGCCTTCAACAGTCTGCGCGGGGTCGAGCAGGGCGGTCTCGCGTGTGCCCGGACCGCCGCCGCGAACGTCGACGCTTGCGACCGCTGCTGAATCGAAAATGATCGCGGTTACGCCGGATCCGAGCTTGGCGTCGCCCGCATGGCCAACCCTCACGCCGGGAATATCAGTGATCAAATTTCGCAAAGATGCCTCCTGCGAGGAAAGCGGAGACGATTTGCACCGGCCCGTCAATCGTCCCGTTCACGGTTCGATCACTTCGAAGTCAGACCGGCCACGACCACTTGCCACTGCCGTACCTGCTGGCGCATCTAGGGCGCATGCATGCCGATGTCACGTACCTGGCGGCATTGATCGCCGGCCTTGTCAGCTTTCTCTCTCCCTGCGTGCTGCCGCTGGTGCCGCCTTATCTTGTGTTTCTGGCGGGCACGTCGCTTGAGCGGTTTGCCGACAGGGAGCCGGAGCCAAGGGTCAAGCTTGAAACGGTATCAGCAGCGGTCCTGTTCGTTCTCGGCTTCTCGACTGTCTTTGTGGCGCTTGGCGCGAGCGCCAGCGTGATTGGTTCGCTCATCCGCGCCTACTCGGGTCCGCTCGCCACCGTCGCCGGGATCATCATCATCATCATGGGTCTACATTTCCTCGGCGTCACGCCGATCGCGCTCCTGCACCGCCAGAAGCGGTTGGACGTCGCCAAGCCTGTCGGCTTGTGGGGCGCGTATGTCATCGGGCTTGCGTTTGCGTTCGGATGGACGCCGTGCATCGGGCCCATTCTCGCTGCCATCCTGGCAATAGCGGCGTCGGAGCAGACGGTGACCAAGGGTGCGAGCCTGCTCGCGGTCTACTCGCTGGGACTCGGTATTCCTTTCGTTATTGCCGCCTTTGCGATCGAGTCCTTCGCGGCCTTTCTCTCGCGCTTCCGCAATTATCTCCACCGCGTCGAGCAGGCCATGGGCGCGTTGCTGGTCTTGACCGGGATCGCGTTCCTGACCGGTAGCATCAACCAGATGAGCGTGTGGCTGCTGGAGACCTTTCCGGTGCTGGGGAAGATCGGCTGAAAAAACCCGCCCTGTCAGGGGCGGGTTTTTCCGATTGGCGAGTTGTTCTAGTCAGCTTCCGCCCTGGAGCTCTGAGTATTTGCCGTTCTTCCAGACGTAGAACACGTAGTCGATGACGGTGATGTCGCCCTTCGCGTCATAGGAAATCGGGCCAAGGACGGTATTCCATTTGCCCTTATGGATCGCCTCGGCGACCTTCTTGGGGTCGGTCGTCTTGGCTTGTGCTGCAGCCTGCGCCCACACCTGCACCGCGGCATAGGTGTAGAGGACATAGCCTTCCGGGTCGATGTTCTTGGCCTTGAACTTGTCGACCACTGCTTTTGCGGTAGCACGCTTTCGCGGATCGGCGCCGAAGGTGAACAGCATGCCTTCGCCATCGGGGCCGGTGATCGACCAGAATTCATTGGTGGCGATGGCGTCGCCGGAGATCATCTGCGCCTTCAGGCCCTGCGCACGCATCTGCCGCAGGATCAGCCCGGCTTCCTGGTGGTAGCCGCCGACATACACAACATCGATCGCTGCAGCTTTAAGCTTGGAAACCAACGCGTTGAAGTCTTTGTCGCCCTTCGTATACGCCTCGAAGAGCTTTTCTTTTCCACCCGCTTTATTGAGCGCCTTCTTGGTTTCGTCGGCGAGACCTTTTCCATAGGTGGTCTTGTCGTGCAGGATCGCGATGTTCTTGCCCTTGTAGGTCTTCGCGATGAAGGCGCCCGCGACGCCGCCTTGCTGGTCGTCGCGGCCACAGACACGGAACGTGTTCCACAGCTTGCGCTCGGTGAACGTCGGGTTGGTGGAGGCCGGCGTGATCTGCAGCACGCCGCCTTCGGCATAGGCTTCGGACGCCGGGATCGACGATGACGAGCAATAGTGTCCGGCGACGAACGGCACCTTCATGCCAGCCATTTTTTCGGCAACCGAGCGCGCCTGCTTTGGATCGCAGGCATCGTCACCGATCTCGAGCTTGAGCTTCTTGCCTAGCACACCGCCGGCGGCGTTGATGTCGGCGACCGCGAGCTCGGCGCCATCCTTCATCTGCTTTCCGAAGGTTGCCTCACCGCCTGTCATCGGGCCTGCCACGCCAATGGCGATGTCTTGCCCGAACGCAGAGCCTGCTAATGCCAGGCTGGCGCCGAGCGCAAATCCAATAAGCCGCAACTTTTTCATCGTCGACCTCCCGAGTGCGCTACCTGCGGGGTGCCCCTGTCCGGCCGGTCCCGCGACGTTCGATCGATCATATCGCGTCTGGAAAATTGGGAAAGCGGGCAGGTGGACTATTTCGCCGCACGGTCGCGCCAGCGCAGCGGCCCGGCGCGTTCATACAGCCACGGATATTGCGTGACCATCTGGGAGGTACGGGCGATCCGGAACGACAGGGCGGCGACCACAAGAAGGAACAGCGTATCAACAATGTAGGACAGCAATGCGAGCAGATCTGCCTCGAACAGCGCAAAATGCACAAAGCGCACGGCTGCGCCGAGTAGCGCGATATAGACGACCAGATGCCAGAAAGGTCGCCAAGTTTGTGCAATGGCCTGTCCGGTAAGCCAAGCCGCCGCACCGCCGATGGCGCCGGTCACCAGAAGGACCTGCAGGAAGGTCTCGGTGGCGTAGAGTTCCCACATTATTTCTTGCCCTGCGTCTGTTCGATGCGGCTGCCTTCAAGATAGGCCGCGCGGATTTCCGGACGCTTGAGCAATTCGCGGCCAACTCCGCTGAGCGTGATCTCGCCATTGATCATGACGTATCCGCGATGCGCGAGCTTGAGCGCATGGAATGCATTTTGCTCGACCAGGAATACGGTCAGCTTGTCGCGCCCGTTCAATTCGCGAATGGCGGAGAAAATCTGGTGAACCAGAAGAGGTGCGAGCCCAAGCGACGGCTCGTCGAGAAGTAACAGGCGCGGGCGGCTCATCAACGCGCGGCCGATCGCCAGCATTTGCTGCTCGCCACCCGACAGCGTGCCGCCGCGCTGGCGCAAACGCTCTCGCAAGCGTGGGAACAGGTGGAACACGCGCGCCAATTCCTCGCTAAAATGCGCAGGGTCGGCGACCGAAGCGCCCATCTGCAGATTCTCCATCACCGTCATGCGCGAGAAGATGCGGCGGCCTTCTGGTGCCTGGGCGATTTGCAGCTTGGCGATTTCGTGCGTCGGCAATTGTGTGATGTCGCGGCCTTCGAACAGGATATGGCCTTCACGGGCGCGCGGCGTCCCGAAAATGGTCATCATCAGCGTCGACTTACCGGCGCCGTTGGCGCCGATCAGCGCAACGATCTCGCCCTGATTGACTTCGAGATCGACTCCTCTGAGCGCAGGGATGTTGCCGTAATAGGTTTTCACCCCGCGCACCATGAGCATCGGATGTCCTTGCGTGTCTTGCATCGGCGCGGCCATGCTTATTCGCGCGCCTCCGCCTCGACGTGCTCGACCTCCTCGTCGGCAACGCCAAGATAGGCCGCGATGACCTTCGGATCATTGCGTACCTCGGCGGGCTTGCCGTCGGAAATCTTCACACCGTAGTCGAGCACCACGATGTGATCGGAAATCTGCATCACCACCGACATGTCATGCTCGATCAACAAAATCGAGGTGGCGTGTTTTTCGCGGATGTAAAGAAGAAGGTCATTCAGTTCGGCACTCTCGCGCGCATTAAGGCCCGCGGCCGGCTCATCGAGGCAAAGCAGCACCGGAGCGGTGCACATAGCGCGCGCGACCTCCAGCCGCCGCTGAGCGCCGTAGGGCAGTTCGCCGGCGGGATCATCGGCGCGCTGCGAAAGCCCGATACGGTCGAGCCAATATTTTGCCTTATCGATCGCCGCGCGTTCGGCATTGCCAAAAGCGCGTAGACCCAGCATGCCAATGACGGTGTAGCCGGACGCCAGCATCAGCGGGTTGTGCTGCGCGACCAGCAGATTTTCCAGCCCGGTCATGCCGGGAAACAGGCGGATATTCTGAAAGGTGCGCGCCACACGCGCATGCTTGGCGATGCGGAAGTCGATCAAGCGTTCGAGAAGATAATCATGCCCGTCCGGATGCGTGAGCCGAATCGTACCGACGGTCGGCTTGTAGAAGCCGGTGATGCAGTTGAACACCGTGGTCTTGCCGGCACCGTTCGGCCCGATGATTGCGGTGATATCGCCACGCCGCGCACTGAACGACAGATCATCCACCGCCAGCAGGCCGCCGAAGCGCATGGTGAGGTGCTCGACGATGAGGATCGGTTCGCTCATCCGCGGCCTTCCTCGCGTGCCAGCGCAATATCGACCGGCTTCTCTTTCTTCAGGAATACCGACGGCGTGCGTGTCGAGATCAATCCGCGCGGTCGCCATATCATGATAGCGACCATGGCGAGACCGAATACGACCATGCGGTATTGTTGAAATTCGCGAAAGAATTCGAAGCCGCCTAACATCACGGTGGCGGCAATGGCAACGCCGATCTGCGAGCCCATGCCACCCAGGACGACGATCGCGAGGACCATTGCCGATTCCTGAAATACGAAAGATTCCGGGCTGATGAATCCCTGTCGCGTGGCGAAGAACGAACCGGCAATGCCTCCGAACATGGCGCCCATCGCAAATGCCGTGAGCTTGGTGTTGGTGGTGTTGATGCCGAGCGAGCGGCAGGCGACTTCGTCCTCACGCAGGGCCTCCCACGCTCGGCCGATCGGAAGCCGCCGCAGCCGGATGGTGACCGCATTGGTGAGTAGCGCCAGCGCCAGGATCACGTAGTAAAGAAAGACCACGCGGTGCGTCGGGGAAAATTCGAGGCCGAAGGTGTGCGCGAATCCGCCTTCTTCCGAGTTGAATGGCAGGCCGAAAAAGCTCGGGCGCGGAATGCTTGATATGCCGTTCGGGCCGCCGGTGAGGCTTTGCCAGTTGATCAGGACAAGTCGGATGATCTCACCGAAGGCAAGCGTGACGATGGCGAGATAGTCGCCGCGCAGGCGCAGCACCGGAAAGCCGAGCAGGATGCCCCAGAACGCTGCAAGGATTCCGGCAAGCGGCAGGCAAATCCAGAATGACAGGCCGAAATTTTGCGCGAGCAGTGCGTAGGAATAGGCACCGACCGCGTAGAATGCGACATAGCCAAGGTCGAGCAGGCCCGCGAGGCCGACCACGATATTCAGGCCCCAGCCGAGCATGACATAGGTGAGGATTTGAATGCTCAAATCGAGCAAATAACGGTTGTTATAAAATATGACCGGCACCACGGCCGCGAAGACGAGCAATCCGGGGCCGAGGAATTGCGCGATACGAGCTGTGGAGCGGCGGACGGATTCCGGCACAAAGCTCGACGCGTCTAAGGTCGCGCCGGAAAATAGAATTTCGCGCAGAAACACGCCCGCAAAGGCGACTGCCACGAAAACGGCCAGCGTCTCGAAACGTGCGGTCAGCTCGAGCGCGCCGCCCGGACCGGTATCGGTGCGGATGCCGACGAGCAGCGAGAATAATCCGAACGCAACCAGCGCGGCCAGTACGGCGTGTTTCAACGCGCCGGCAAAACGGTGTCGCGTGCTACTCCCCTCCTGCGTCACACGGATTCCTGTTTCGTTAGACCTTCTCAATTTCGGGACGGCCGAGAATTCCGGTGGGCAGGAAGATCAGCACGATCACCAGGATCGAAAATGCGGCAACGTCCTTGTATTCGATGGAAAAATACGCCGACCAGAATGTCTCAATCAGGCCGATCAGCAGCCCGCCGATCATCGCGCCCGGCAGCGAGCCGATGCCGCCCAGCACCGCGGCGGTGAACGCTTTTACCCCGGCAACAAAGCCGATATAGAAATCGACCACGCCATAATAGAGCAGATGCATTATGCCGGCGACTGCGGCGAGCGCGGCACCGATAACGAACGTGTACGAAATCGTGCGGTCGACGTTGACGCCGACCAGCGACGCCATTTTCAGATCCTGCTCGCAGGCGCGCATGTCGCGCCCGAGCCGCGTTTTTGCGACGATCCAGGAAAACAAGGCCATCAGCGCGACTGTTGTGACGACGACGATGATCTGCACGTTGGAGAGTTGCACGACGAAAATCGGGCTGTCGATTAGCGTGTAACCGCCCGTGATCAGCGGCGGCAACGGCTTGACGCGGGCGCCCTGCGCGATCTGCACGTAATTCTGCAGCACGATCGACATGCCGATTGCTGAGATCAACGGCGCGAGGCGAAACGAATGCCGCAGCGGCCGGTAAGCAACACGCTCGACGGTCCAGCCGTAGAGCGAGGTAAGTGCCATCGCGATCAGTAGTACCAAGAACAGTGCCAGCGGCACGGCAGTGATGCCCATGGCGACCAGGGTCAGGAAAGCGATCAGCGCGATGAACGCGCTGACCATAAAAATATCGCCATGCGCGAAATTGATCATGCCGATGATGCCGTAAACCATCGTGTATCCGATGGCGATCAGCCCGTAGATCGAGCCGAGCGTAACCCCGTTGATCAATTGCTGAAGGAAATATTCCATGCCATCCCCATTTCCCGAGGTCATCCGCCGACGACCAACAGGCCCCACGCGAAAGGCTTAACAGGGCAAAACGCGAGCGGCAACGGCAAGCGACGCCGCTGGTAGTTGAAACTGATTTTGCGTTGAGCGAATGGGCCCCGAACTGGCGGACAGGGCGGTCAAATGCGCGACGCAACGGCCGCGCGACCTTGCGATCGGGGCAGGATCGCTGCCCCGATCATGCGTCTAGTGAAGGCCACCAAAAAGCCAGACGAGCACCAGAATCGGAATCGGCACCCCAAGCAGCCACAAAAGCATATAGCGTCCCATCGTCGGTTCTCCTTGTTGCGAAAGGGAACTCAACACGCGGGGACAAGTTCCAGACACATTGCCTCAATGTGAATCTTGGAACGGATGCATTGGCCGCGGATTGACTCTTGCCATGGAAAACGAGCGATCGAAGTGGCGAACCAATATTGGAGAGGAAAGAACGATGAATCAGAATCCAAACCAGAAGCCCGGCCAACAGCAGCAAGGTGGCCAACAGGGCGGCCAGGAGAAGCCCGGTCAGCAGCAGCAAGGCGGCCAGCCGAAGCCTGGTCAAGGTGGCCAACAGCAACAGGGCGGCCACCAGAAGCCTGGTCAGCAGCAGCAAGGCCAGCAGTAAATCGCAATTCCACTCAAGTAGGTTCGGAAGCCCCGCACGATCGTGCGGGGCTTCATCTTTTCCGCCGCCATGGCTAACGATGGCCGGCTCGAATATGCTTGACGCATGGGCAACGCCTCGGCACTGCCGCTGTTTCATTTGTACGGCGATCCGCCGGACGACTCCGCCTTTGACTTTATTCATATCGAAACGATCGCATCGCGCTCATCCGTCCATGATTGGACGATCCGTGCGCACCGCCACCGTAATCTCTTCCAGATTCTGCTGATCGAAAAGGGCGGGGGCAAAATGAGTTTCGAAACCGCGACGGCCCGTTTCGCAGCGCCCGCGGTTATTCTTGTGCCTGCGACCACAGCGCACGGATTCCGTTTCACGCCTCAGGTCACGAATGGCTGGGTTGTGAGCTTCACCGAAGACGTCACCGATGCTCTCGGTGATCAGTCCGGCGAAGCGCTTGCGCGGTTGAAAGCAGTAGCCGTCGAGCCGATTCTGCCGCTCGCCGATGCGGCGGAGGCCAAGCGCCTTTCGACATTGTGCGCCGATCTGCACGAGGAAGATTCACTCGCGCGCGAAGGCCACCGCCTTGCGATGCGGGGTTTGCTTGCGTTGATCGCGATCGAAGTCGTTCGTCTGGCGGCAAGCCGGGCGCGCAGCGGCGCCGTAACGCTGTCGCGATACGATGCGCGCGTCGACGAGCTGCGCCGCCTCGTGGACGAGAATTTCCGTAAGGAACGCCTGATCAGCTTTTACGCCGAAAAGTTGGCCATGACACCCGATCGTCTCAATGACCATGTTAAACGCGCAACCGGCGTCACCGCCGGTCATCTCATTCGCCAGCGCGTTCTCACCGAAGCCAAGCGGCAGCTTGTGTTCACCAACCAGGCGATCCACGAAATCGCCTACGATCTCGCCTTTTCCGACCCCTCGCATTTCACCCGGTTTTTCCGCAAGCAGACCGGGATGACGCCGCAAGCGTTTCGCGACGGCCGCGGCGGCTAGATTGTTCCTTCGCGTGCAGGGAATCGTGCCGGATAACCGCGGCTCGGCCGTCCGTATGGTTAATGCGCGAGCGTTAAGCGGCCAGCCGGTAAGGTAAAATTTCGGTTTCTTTTGAATTTGGCATTTGAAACGATTCGCCGTGGGGCCTTGGTCAGGGAGGAATCCGTGCAAAAAATTTCCACGGCCACCGCATCGATTATCGTTCTCATTGCTCTCTATTTCACATTGTCCTGGGGATACGAGGCGCTCCGGGTTCTGACCTCGCCGAGTTACGGCTTTGAGGATATGTGGCGTTCGCAATTTCTGTTCGGCATCGGCCGGCTGTTCGATTTCGGTCCGCTCGGGCTGGTCAAACTTGCAGCATTTTTCGCAACGCTCAAGCTCGCCGTCGCCTGCGTCTGCGCGCTGCACATCGCTGACCGTGTGCGCTGCTTCATGCGCGGGCAGCCCAATTCAGAAATTCTGGAGGCCGGGCTCATCCTGGTCGTGTTGATCAGTATCGTGTCGGTTGGCCCAGCCTCTTGGGCGCACAGCGCCGATTTGATGCGCGAGCACACTTACCAGCTGCTCCTCGCCGCCCTTGCGACTGGGTTGTGCATATTTGAACGGGTTTATGCGCACCGCACGGAAGGGTCGGGGGCCAAGCCGCAACCCGCGGTCGACGTGGTCGCGACATAGGCAACACCTCGTTTTCACGCTTGACGCAACTGGTCTCGGCGATGCTTGCGCGGTTATTG
>JBEVFG010000170.1:0-4592 GCA_040512415.1 Pseudolabrys sp.
CATGGACACCGTCGAGGCAGGCGGACTAAGCGTTGCGAAAGCTCTTTATGATTTCATGAATGACGAGGCTTTGCCCGAAACGGGGCTCGCGGTCGAACGCTTCTGGGACGGGCTTGGTGCGATCATACGCGGCTTCGCTCCCCGTAATCGCAAGCTGCTCGACCTGCGAGACACGTTGCAGGCGCGCATCGACGACTTTCATCGCGCTCGGCGAGGTCGGCCGTTCGACATGGCCGAGTATGAAAGATTTCTGCACGACATCGAATATCTGGCGCCCGAGCCGCCGGATTTTTCAATTCGTACCGCGAACGTGGATGACGAGATCGCGCACATCGCCGGCCCGCAGCTGGTCGTGCCGCTGTCGAACGCCCGCTATGCGCTCAATGCCGCCAACGCCCGCTGGGGCTCGCTCTACGACGCGCTCTACGGCACGGACGCGATCCCGGAGGATGGCGGGGCCACCCGCGGCAGCGGCTACAACAAGGTGCGCGGCGTGCGCGTGATCGCACGGGCCCGCGAAATCCTGGATACGTTCTGCCCGCTGCTGCAAGGCAGCCACAAGCATGCGACCGCTTACGTGATCGAAAACGGGCAACTTGTCATCCAGCTTGGCAGCGCGCGAGCCGCCCTGGCGCGCTCGCAGCAGTTCGTCGGTTTTCTGGGTGAGCCAGGCGCGCCTTCCGCGATTCTTTTGCGCAACCACGGCCTGCACCTGGAGATCAGGATCGATCGCTCGCGCCCGGTCGCCCGCGACGATCCCGCCGGGATTGCCGACGTGATCTTGGAAGCTGCAATCACGACCATCATGGATCTGGAAGACAGTGTCGCGGCCGTCGACGCCGACGATAAGGTCGAGATCTACCGGAACTGGTTGGAGTTGACGAAGGGGACGCTGACCGCGCGCTTCGATAAGGCGGGACGGATGATGGACCGGCGGCTCAACCCTGATCGCACGTACAAGAAGCCCGCCGGCGGCGAACTGACGCTGCCCGGGCGCAGTCTGATGCTGATCCGCAACGTTGGAAATCACATGTATACCGATGCCGTCCGGATCGACGCGCAGGACGTCCCGGAGGGTATTGTCGATGCGGCCGTGACCTCCCTCATCGCCGTGCATGACCTGCGCGTCTTGCATCCACTGCGTAACAGCCGCACCGGCTCGATCTATATTGTCAAGCCGAAGATGCACGGGCCGGCCGAGGTCGCGTTCACAGACGAGCTCTTTGCGCGCGTGGAAGATTTGTTGTTGGTGCCGCGCAATACGCTCAAGATCGGCATCATGGACGAGGAGCGCCGCACCACCCTCAACCTGAAGGCCGCGATCCGTGCCGCTGCGGACCGGGTGGTTTTCATCAATACCGGTTTCCTCGACCGCACCGGCGATGAAATCCACACGTCGATTGAAGCCGGCCCGATGGTGCGCAAGGCGGCCATGCGCGATCAGCCGTGGATTAAGGCGTACGAGGACTGGAACGTGGATATCGGGCTCGCCTGTGGGCTGCGCGGCAAGGCGCAGATCGGCAAGGGAATGTGGGCGATGCCGGATCGTATGGCCGACATGCTGACGCAAAAGATCGCGCACCCGGAGGCCGGCGCCAACACCGCTTGGGTCCCGTCGCCCACCGCCGCGACCTTGCACGCCCTACACTATCACCAAGTCGACGTCGCCGCGCGCCAGGCCGAGCTCGCGGGCAAGCGGCGCGCAAGGCTGTCCGACCTCCTGACCATCCCGATTTCGCAATCGAACTGGGCGCCGCACGCGATCCAAGAGGAGCTCGACAACAACTGCCAGGGCATTCTCGGCTATGTGGTGCGCTGGATCGACCAGGGCGTCGGCTGCTCGAAGGTGCCGGATATCCACGACGTCGGCCTGATGGAGGATCGTGCCACCTTGCGCATTTCCAGCCAGCACGTTGCCAACTGGCTGCTGCATGGCGTCGTCGACGACAAGCAGGTCATGGCGACGCTCCGGCGCATGGCCAAAATCGTCGACCGCCAAAACGCCCGTGATCCAAACTATCGGCCGATGGCGCCCGGCTACGACGGCCCGGCATTCAGGGCCGCCCGCGACCTGATCTTCCTGGGCCGCTCGCAACCGAACGGCTACACGGAATGGATTCTGCATGCGCGCCGGCGCGAAGCGAAAGCGCTGGCATATCAGGCCTCACGCGATTAAATAACTGATCTCGCGCAGGCTGCTTTCGACATCGGGGAAGGGTAAAGTGGAGAACTTTCCGAGGTGTCGCGCGCTGTGTAGCGGAATCGCCACGACGCTTTCCCGGACAAACCGCCCAAAGTCGACGTTTACGAGATTACAAACGACTTTGCGTTCCATCACGGCGGCATGAGCCGGAACCGCGCCGATCTTAGGACTACTTGTCCGGTGCATTTCTGAGCGGGTCGGCCTCCGCAGTTTGGTGCGCCGCTACGTCGCGATCCTGTGCAACCTGAAGATCGAGAGGATCGACCGTGAGCATCTCGACTGCTTGACGAGATTCTGTCGGCACTAAAATCATGGTCGACACGCGCCGGTAGACTGGAAAGGACAGTCCCTCCATTAGTTCCTCGTCCGTAACGACGCGATAGTCGCCAGCCGGCAATACCCGATCGACCCCTTTCAAGAGAAATGGAAGAGCGAAGGTAACCGTTTTGCTGGTCGTTCGCGGGCTCATCGAGCGGCCTCTCGCCATCGTGCTTCGACATTCTCAAATAGGCTCGAAACATTCGCATGAGCGGCCGCCATATCCCGTTCATGCTTGAGCAAACAGTAGGCCATCATGCTGCCAATTGGGCGAGCGGAGACTTCGGTTGGTCGCCGTTTTTTGGGCAGCTCGCGACGCGAACCAAAGCTCGCTTGTGTTAGGTGGCGGCCACGACATGGTTTCGCCATCGCACAGGTCGGTAAGACCATCTATGCCGTGTCCGGCGTGAACAATGCGGGTGCGGCCGGCACGCTTTCTGTGTTCCCGTCAACGAGATCTACGAGCCCCGACAATACGATTTGCTCATCACGGATGAGCTACTTGATGCCGATCGTCGATTCGGACGGCAACGATGCGGCCATGTTACTTCGCGTAGGCTGCGGCCTGGAAAGCGCCCCGGACAGCGGGGCGCCCCCAAATTTCAAGGTCAAAGCCTCAGGCAGCGACCTTGGTCGGCTCGACATCCAGCACTTTGTCGGAGCGGGCGATGGGGATCGCCCGAGGCTTCATGGCCTCCGGGACCTCGCGCACGAGGTCGACGTGCAGGAGTCCGTTCGCCAACCTCGCGCTCTTGACCATCACATGGTCGGCGAGCTGGAAGCTACGCTCGAAGGTTCGCTCGGCGATGCCCTTGTAGAGCACATCGCTGCTCTTCTCTTCGTCATTGGTCTGCTTCTCGCCGCGGATTGTCAGCGTGTTTTCCTTTGTTTCGATCGAAAGATCGGCGTCGGTGAAGCCGGCAACTGCGACCGAGATGCGAAAGGCGTTCTCGCCATTCCGCTCGATATTGTACGGTGGATAGCTTGGAACCGACCCTTCCGTGCCGCCGAGTTGGTCGAGCATGGAGAACATCCGGTCGAAGCCGACGGTTGAACGATAAAGGGGAGCAAAATCGAATGTACGCATGGCATGACCTCTTTGTTTGAGCGACATGCGAACGGTCCGCCCTTAGGGCCGGACCTTCCGTATCACGCAGCCTCATGGCCTGCGCACCTCGTATTTGGCAATGCATCCACGCCGTTGCAATAGATCAAACCAAATAGTTATCGGAAATAGCGTTGTAATCAACGAAGCCCAATATTCAAAATACGTTCATTTGGCCTGCATCAAGTTCTGGCGTGTGATGTAGTTGAAGGCTCGGCAGGAGAGTTGATCTGAGAGGCGTTTAATGTCAGCAAAGCTTACCAGGTATTCGGCTCGCCAGTGCACCATTAGCAAGTGGCAGACGGGGTGATGAGCCACTCCGACCTTTGCGTGCCGTTTCTTAGGGACTTTTACTTCGCAGGCTGTGGCCGCCAGCATCAGTGCTGCAGCGGCGGTGTCGGCATTAGAGAAATACACCTCCATTGCTCACGGGCCGTGCTAGAATGGCAGTTCAATTGTACAAATGGGAGGAATCTCAATGTCAAAAACTCAAAAAGGAAATAAGGAAAAAAAGAAACCGAAGGCGGACAAGGACCAGCCTAAATCTCATGTGTCGGCATACAAGGCGGCACAAGGCCAGGGCAAGCCGTCCTTTAACCCGTTCGCGCGAAAGACCTGAGGCTAAGCCGATGACCTCGATGCCGTTTGGAATTTGACGCGTTGAAGGACTTTGGGCAATTGATTTTCGCCCTTCAATCGTTGCCACGTTTTCGCAGCGGCATTGACTTCGCCGACAGGGCTCCCTTTGTCCGCACGGTTCGATGCCGCACCGTCGCAAACACGCTTCGATCGGATTTGATGTCCGAGTGCTCGGCTGGGAAGTCGAAGAAGGCGAGCAGCGTCGCTTCGCGATCCTTCGTCAGGCAAGCGACCGCCTTGTCGTACTTGGCGCCGTATTTGTCGGCGAACATGTCGATCGCGGCCGTGGCCGCCGCACGGGTCGGCGCGCCGTAAATCTCGCGAAGG
>JBEVFG010000171.1:0-12966 GCA_040512415.1 Pseudolabrys sp.
TCATCGCCTTGGTCTGCGCGGCAGAGCCCACGCGCGACACCGACAGGCCCACGTTCACGGCTGGGCGAATGCCCTGATAGAAAAGGTCGGTTTCCAGGAAGATCTGCCCGTCGGTAATGGAGATGACGTTGGTCGGAATGTAGGCGGACACGTCGTTGGCCTGCGTCTCGATGACCGGCAGCGCGGTCAGCGAGCCTGCCTTGTTCTCGTCATTCATCTTGGCCGCGCGCTCGAGCAGACGCGAATGCAGATAGAACACGTCGCCCGGATAGGCTTCGCGGCCCGGTGGACGGCGCAGCAGCAGCGACATCTGGCGGTATGCGACGGCCTGCTTGGAAAGGTCATCATAGATGATGACGGCATGCATTCCGTTGTCGCGGAAATATTCACCCATGGTGCAACCGGAAAACGGCGCCAAGTATTGCATCGGCGCCGGATCGGAAGCGGTCGCCGCGACAATGATCGAATAGTCGAGCGCGCCCTGCTCCTCGAGCACCTTCACGAATTGTGCGACGGTCGAGCGTTTCTGGCCAACCGCAACATAGACGCAATAGAGCTTGATCTTCTCGTCCGGCTGCGCATTGAGCGGTTTCTGATTGAGGATCGTGTCGAGCGCAATCGCGGTCTTGCCGGTCTGACGGTCGCCGATGATCAGCTCACGCTGGCCGCGACCGATGGGAATTAATGAGTCGATCGCCTTAAGACCGGTCGCCATCGGCTCGTGCACCGACTTGCGCGGAATGATGCCGGGCGCCTTCACATCGACACGGGCGCGTTTGTCGGACTTGATCGGGCCCTTGCCGTCGATCGGGTTGCCAAGCGCGTCTACAACGCGGCCGAGCAAGCTCTTGCCGACGGGCACGTCAACGATCGCGCCGGTGCGCTTGACGGTCTGGCCTTCCTTGATCTCGCGGTCGTTGCCGAAAATGACGATACCGACATTGTCGATTTCGAGGTTGAGCGTCATACCGCGCACGCCATTCTCGAACTCGACCAGTTCGCCGGCCTGGACATTGTCGAGACCGTAGACGCGGGCGATGCCGTCGCCAACGGAAAGCACCTGGCCGACCTCGGAGACTTCGGCTTCCTGGCCGAAGTTCTTGATCTGCTCTTTCAGGATCGCGGAAATCTCTGCGGCGCGGATATCCATCAGCGGGCCTCTTTCATCGCTAATTTGATCGAATTGAGTTTGGTGCGGAGCGAACTGTCGACCACACGACTTCCAACTTTCACGATCAGCCCGCCGATGATGGCAGGGTCGATCTTGACGTCGAGGTCAATGTCCTTGCCGTTCGTCACCGTTTTGAGCGCGCTCTTGAGAGCGTCGAGATGCGTGTCGCTGAATTTCTCGGCGACGGTCACGTGAGCGGTCACCTCGCCTTTGTGCCGCGCGACCAACGCACGATAGCCGCGGATCATGTCGCGCACGGCGAACAGTCGGCGGTTGGTGGTGATCACCCTCAGGAAATTTGCAGCGATGCCGGCGATACCAGCCTTGGTGAGGACCGCGGACAGGGCCTTGAGCTGTTCGTCGGCGTCGAAGACCGGACTGCGCACCAAGCGATTGAGATCGGCACTGTCGGCAATGAGCGCGTCGAACTGATCGAGATCCTTCTTGACCGCATCGACTGCCTTGCTCTCGAGCGCAAGCTCGAACAACGCGGTGGCATAACGACCGGCCATGCCGGAGATGGTCTGATCTTTACCTGCCACAGGAACGCTCGTTGCCTCTACTTCATCCACAGGCCGGACGCCGTCGCTGAAGGCGAACAAACCATTGGAATTCAAGCGGGAATTCCAATTTCTGGGGACGTCGCGAAAGTCTGCGGAAACCCCCTGAAATCGTGGGCTAGCTAACACAGCAGGCATGGCGGTGCAACACGGCGGCCCATTCGCCGCGGTACCGGCGGGGAGACGGCAGGCGCTTCTCGTCAAATTTGCATCACAGGGTTATCTCGCCAGACAGCCGAGCGCGCTATAGCGTGCGCTACCGAAGCTCCGGCCGGAAATCCCCCGCGCAATGTCAAATCCGAACGCGAAAGCAGACAGCGACGCGACCGCAAGGCTGCTCGTCGTGTTGCTTGCATTTGCGTGGGGATTGAACTGGACCGCCGCAGCGTTTGCCCTGCGGGAAATATCACCATGGAGCTTACGCGTTGCCGGCTCCGGCATAGGCGCCGCAATTCTGTTTTTGGCGGCCAGCGTCACTGGCCACAACATGAAGCTACCTCGTGGCGAATACGTTCATGTCACGGTTGCGGGATTGCTCAATGTCGCGGGATTTCAGGTCCTCTCCGGTTTCGCGCAGCTCAGCGGCGCCACTTCGCGCGCAATTATCATCACCTATTCGATGCCAATATGGACGGTCGTCCTCAGCTGGCTCGTGCTCGGCGAACGTCTCAATACAATTCGCTGGTTTGCATTCGGTCTATGCATCGCCGGCAACGCAATTTTGCTGTGGCCATTGTTTACCGCCGGGTTCCCTCCATTTGTCTTCTATTCGCTCGGCTGCGCGCTGACATGGGCCATTGCGACCGTCTACATCAAATGGGCGAAAGTTACGGTCGAGCCGCTGGTCAACGCGGCGTGGCAATTGTTACTTGGGCTCGTGTTCATTGTCATCGGGAGCTTCGCTTTCGAAGGCTATCCGCATCTCTGGCCGCTGCAGAGGGATACGATACTAGCAATCCTGTTCGTCGGATTGTTCGGCGTTGGCCTTGCACATTTCCTATGGTGGTCGATCGTGGGACGGTTGCCAGCCACGACGGCGGCGCTCGGATCGCTTTTGGTCCCCGTGATCGGGATCGGCGCAACTGTGATTGTGCTTGGCGAGCGTCTGACGATTCCCGATATGATCGGTTTTGCCATGATTTTCGCAGCAGCTGCATGTGTCTTGTTGCAGCCGAATGCGCGCCACGACGAAATGCCCGAGTGATCGCGGTATAAAGGGAGACCAGACATGGCGTGGGTCTATCTTTTTCTCGCCGGCCTCTTTGAGGTCGGCTGGGCCATCGGATTGAAATACACCGAAGGCTTCTCGCGCCTCTTTCCATCCTTGCTGACGGTCGCGGCCATGGCACTCAGTCTCGTGCTGCTCGGCCTCGCGTTGAAAAGTTTGCCAGTAGGAACGGCATATGCCGTCTGGACCGGCATCGGTGCGGTCGGTACAGCGGCGCTTGGCATAATTCTGTTCAGTGAGCCCGCGACAGCGTCCCGGCTCGTCTGCATTGGCCTGATCGTTTGCGGAATCGCCGGACTGAAGTTTGCGTCGTAACGTCTAGAAAAAACTCTGCGGATCGACGTCGACTTCCAGCCGTACATTGCCGCGCGGCTTGGGCGCCGAGGCAAACCAGGCGCGCAAGTATGCCGAAAGGTCGAAGGCGCGCGGCGATTTCACCAGCAGCCGGAAGCGATGCCGGCCACGCACGACCGCGATCGGCGCTTCGGCGGGACCGAGTACGCGGACATGTTCGTCGCGTGGAGCGGCCTTGGCGAGGGTGCGGCCGTAGGCTTCGGCGGCGTGCCGCTCATTTGCGGTGATGACCAGCCCTGCCAGCCGCCCAAATGGCGGATAGCCCGTATGCTCGCGCTGTTCGATTTCGTTTTTATAGAAGGCCTCGCGGTCGCCGGAGATAAGCGCGCGCATTACCTGATGTTCTGGCTGGTGGGTCTGCAGGTAACCGAAACCCCGCCCCTCCTCGCGCCCTGCCCGTCCAACCACCTGATGCAACAACTGAAAAGTACGCTCCGGCGCACGGGGATCACCGTTACCAAGGCCGAGATCGGCGTCGATGATGCCGACCAAGTTGAGCTTGGGAAAATGGTGCCCTTTGGCGACAAGTTGCGTACCGACGACAAGATCGAAGCGTCCCTCGGCGACGTCGTCGAGCTCTTGCCGAAGACGTTCGACCGATTCCACGAGATCGCTCGACAGCACAAGAATGCGGGCCTGTGGAAATAGCTCCGCCGCCTCCTGTTCGAGCCGTTCCACGCCGGGGCCAACGGCAGCGAGACTTTCAGTAGCGTGGCAATTTGGACATTCCGCCGGTGGTGGAATCGAATATCCGCAGTGATGACACACGAGCCTGCGCCTGAACCGATGGTCGACCAGCCAGGCATCGCAATTCGGACAGTGGAAACGGAAACCGCACGCCCTGCACAATGTGAGGGGCGAATAGCCGCGACGATTGAGAAACAGCAGCGCCTGCTCGCCGCGCGTCAGCGATATCGCCACGGCTTCGGCCAGCCGCGGTGAAATGAAACGTCCGCGCGGTGGCCCCTCGCGACGCATGTCGATCGCTTCGATCGATGGCAGAGATGCGCCACCGAAACGCTCGGGCAAATGCACATGGCGGTAACGGCCGCGATGTGCGTTCACTTCCGACTCGACCGAGGGGGTCGCGGAAGCAAGCACAACCGGAATTTTCGCGATCGAGCCGCGCACGACAGCCATGTCGCGCGCGTGGTAGTGCGCGCCGTCTTCCTGCTTGTAGGCCGGGTCGTGCTCTTCATCGACGACGATTAGTCCAAGATCGGCATAGGGCAGGAACAAGGCCGAACGGGCTCCGACAATCACCGAGACTTCATTCGCGGTAACCGCGGCCCAGATCTGTGCGCGCTTGCGCGGTGAAATTTGCGAGTGCCATTCGCCCGGCCGCGTGCCGAAGCGGCTGGAGAAGCGGTCGAGAAACTGGGCGGTCAGCGCTATTTCCGGCATCAGGATCAAGGCCTGCCGCTTGCGCCGGATACTTTCGGCAACTGCTTCGAAGTAGACCTCGGTTTTTCCCGAACCGGTGACCCCGTCCAGCAAGGTCACCGTATAGCCGCCCTGTTCAACGGTCTTGCGCAACATATCGGCAGCGGCGAGCTGCGCCAGCGAGAATTCCGGCTTGCTGAAATCGGGGTCCGGCGGCAGCGCGACCGGATCGGGCGGGATCACCACGGTTTCGAGCGCGCCCTCATCGATCAATCCATTGATGACACTTGTACTGACGCCGGCTTCCTTCGCCGCCCCCCCTTTCGAACGCGTGAGTCCGTCTGCAACCAGCCGGAGCACGCGCGCGCGCGCGGGAGTCATTCGTTGCGGCGGCGGGCCAGCCAGGCGAACGCCGACTTGCTCACGTCCCGGTCCGAGATGTTCGCCCATGCGCAGGGCCATACGCAGCACGGTGCCGCGCGACGCCAGCGTGTAGCTCGAAACCCAGTCGACGAACTGGCGCAGCTCGGCTTTAAGCGGCGGCACGTCGAGCTTTTCATCGACGTCTTTCAGCCGGTTGTGCAACCGCGGATTTGGCGCGGGATTTTCCGCCCAGACAACGCCCATGCATTCCCGTGCACCGAGCGACACCGACACCAGATTGCCCGGCGCGAGCTCGAGCCCGGCTGGAACCCGGTAGGAATAGGTCTGGTCAAGCGCCACCGGCACCAGAATATCGACGACGCGCGTGGTCATGGGCTCAGGTCTGACCGATTCCGCGGCTTTAAGGAAGGGTGAAGAAAGCAATGTCACTCTTGCCGCGATGACTGCCGCCAAGACACCCACAATGGACGGGTTTCGCGTCGCGCCCGACATCAGTGCCGAAACCGCGCGATGGCTTAGTCATCTCGGCGCCGAGCGCCGCATGTCTGCGAAAACACTGGATGCCTATCAGCGCGACGTGTCCCAGTTCTTGAGCTTTCTGACCGACCATTTCGGCTCCGCACCGACGTTGAAGCAGCTCGGCAAGCTGACCCCAGCCGATATTCGCGCCTTCATGGCCGCGCGGCGAAACGAAGGTGCCGGTAATCGCTCGCTGATGCGGACGCTTGCGGGCTGCCGTTCTTTCGCGCGCTTTCTCGAGCGAAACGGGAAAGGAAAAGTTGCGGCACTAGCGGCGGTGCGCACACCGAAACTGCCGAGAACACTGCCAAAACCGCTGGCCATTTCCGCCGCCAAGAAAATCGCCGACACGGACTTGCGTGAGGGCGAAAAACGCGAGCCATGGGTCATCGCGCGCGACGCGGCCGTGCTCGCGCTGCTTTATGGATGCGGCCTGCGGATTTCCGAGGCCCTTGGCCTTAAGCGCAAGGACTTCACCGGCAAGTCCGATAGCCTCATCGTCACCGGCAAAGGCAACAAAACCCGGATGGTGCCGGTGCTTCCTCAGGTCACGAAGGCGATCTCCGAGTACCTGACCCTCTGCCCATACGAAAATCCTCCGAACGGGCCACTTTTTGTCGGAGCGCGCGGCAAGCCACTGTCACCGCGTATTGTGCAGTTGACGATGGAACGGCTGCGCGGTGCGCTCGGTTTGGCCGATACCGCCACGCCGCACGCCTTGCGACATTCTTTCGCGACGCATCTGCTCGCGCGCGGGGGCGACCTGCGATCTATTCAGGAGCTGCTCGGACACGCTTCATTGTCGACCACGCAGATCTATACAGGAGTCGATGCCGAGCGTTTACTCGAAGTTTATAACAACGCCCATCCGCGCGCGTGACGCGCCCTCTTGCACTGCATCCGTTTTACCAGCATCGTGCCCGTGGATTATGGGAGGGGGGCGATGAGTGCGCATGAAAATCTCGAGCATGCCGAGCACGCCGAGCATGCATCGCGCTCCAATAAGAAGATCGCCCTGCTGATTTCCGTGCTGGCGCTGTTTCTGGCGTTTTCTGAAACGCTGGGCAAGAGTGCGCAGACCACGGCTATAGCCGACAACATTAAAGCCTCCGACACCTGGAATTTCTTCCAGGCGAAGACCATCCGGCAGACCAGCCTGCGCATTGCTGCTGAGGCTATGGCGGTACAATTGCCCTCAATCACTCATGAGGAGAGCAAGGCGGCAATCACCAAGCAAATCGAGGCCTGGCGCAATACCGTGAACAGATACGAATCCGACCCGAAGGAGCAGGATGGCCGCAAGGAATTACGTGCCTTAGCCGAGAAATTAGAGCACGACCGCGACACCTGGCTCGCTAAATATCACCAATATGAATTCGCATCCGCCGCGTTTCAGATCGGGATTGTGCTTGCTTCAGCGGCTGTCATCACGGGGATTGTCGCGCTTGCCTGGTTGGCGAGTCTCGCGGGCGTTCTTGGCCTTGTCTTCATGGCAGTGGGCCTATTGGCGCCTCACGCACTCCATCTGGCCGGGCACTAGCTGCGCACGCGCCCGCCATCGACGTTCAGCGTCTGGCCCGTGATGAAAGCCGCGTCGTCGCTGGTCAAAAACGACACGGCGCCGACCAGATCATCCGGCACTTCCACGCGCTTGATCGCCTGCATCTGGGCGACCGCGGCAAATTCCTCATCCATGGTCTTGAAGCCTGGCCGCGGCGCACGCACCAGTGTTCCCGGCGAGCGCGTCAGTCCTGGCGCGATCGCATTCACGGTAATTCCGTCCGGCGCGAGATCGGAGGCGAGCGCACGCGTGAAGCCGACAATGCCGCCTTTGCTTGCAACGTAATGCGCAAAGCCGGTCACCACCGAGCCGAGGGTGCTCGAGGCCATATTGACGACGCGCCCCCATTTGCGCGCACGCATGCCAGGTACGAATGCAGCGGTTACCAGAAACGTGCCGTCGAGATTGATCGAGAGCACGGTGCGCCAGTCTGCGAAGGTCATTTCGGAAAAATTCTTCTGCGGGAAGATGCCGGCGCAATTCACCACGATATCGACATTGCTGAACTTCTTGCCGACTTCCTTGGCCATGGCCGCGACAGACGCTTCCGAGGCCACATCGCATTTGACGGCAATTGCCTGACGCCCAGCGGCCTCGACCATCTTTACGGTGGCGCTGCTGTCGCCGAAGTCGGCGATGGCGATGTGCACACCGTCTTCGGCCAGCCGCTTCGCAAAGGCCTGACCGATGCCACCCGCTGCCCCAGTGATGACCGCAACTTTATCCTTATGGCCTTTGGCCATTTAACACCCCTGATTTTTCCTTGGTGTCGCCGAAGCTACATATGAATTGTGCGCTTCGCCACCGCCATCGCCGCTTCCTTGACGGCCTCCGACAATGTCGGATGTGCGTGGCAAGTACGCGCAATATCTTCGGCCGATGCGCCGAATTCTATTGCTATGGCAGCCTCTGCGATCATGTTGCCGGCGTCGGCGCAGATGAGCTGAACGCCGAGCACACGGTCGGTCTTGGCATCAGTCAGGATTTTCACGAAGCCGTCGGTTGTCAGATTCACCTTGGCGCGCCCGTTGGCGGTGAACGGAAATTTTCCGGAGTTGTACGCAACCCCGGCAGCCTTCAACTCCTCTTCGCCTTTTCCGACGGTCGCGATTTCCGGAAAAGTGTAGACGACGTTCGGAATGGCGTCGTAATTCACGTGACCGGCCTGCCCGACCAGAATTTCCGCAACCGCAACACCTTCGTCCTCCGCCTTGTGCGCCAGCATCGGCCCCGCAATGACGTCTCCGATCGCCCAGATGCCGGGGACATTCGTCGCGTAATAATGATCGACGATCACACGTCCGCGCTCGTCAAGCTTCACGCCGACCTCGTTGAGGCCGAGACCTTCGGTGTACGGCACGCGCCCAATCGCAACCAAAACGACGTCGACCTCGATCGTTTCGACCGCGCCGCCTTTCGCTGGCTCGACCGTCGCCTTCAGCCGTTTTCCGCTCGAGTCAACCGCGGTCACCTTCGACGACAATTTGAACGTCATTCCCTGCTTTTCGAGCAAGCGTTGCGCCTGACGGCGGACTTCCCCGTCCATGCCGGGCAATATTCCGTCAAGGAATTCCACGACGGTTACCTGCGCACCAAGCCGGCGCCAAACCGAACCGAGTTCGAGCCCGATCACTCCAGCGCCGATTACAAGCAAATGCTTCGGAACCTCCGGCAGCGACAACGCGCCTGTCGATGAGACAATGCGTTTTTCGTCGATCTCGATGCCCTTCAGGCGCGCGACATCCGAACCGGTGGCGATGACGATGGATTTTGTTTCCAGCGTCTGCGCCTTGTTGTCGGCACCTTGGACCTCGACCTTGCCGGGGGCGGTGATACGCCCCGCGCCGTGAAAGGTATCGACCTTGTTCTTCTTCAGCAGGAAGTCGACACCCTTTACATTGCCGTCGACGCCCTGGTCCTTGAAGGCCATCATGGCCTTAAGATCGAGTTTCGGCGGCGAAACGCCGATCCCCATTTTGCCGAAGGTGTGGCCGGCTTCCTCAAAAAGCTCCGACGCGTGCAGAAGCGCCTTTGAAGGGATACAGCCGATATTGAGGCAGGTCCCACCGAACGTGGCGCGCTTCTCGACGACCGCCGTCTTCAACCCAAGCTGCGCCGCGCGAATCGCGCAGACATAACCGCCGGGGCCGGTACCGATAACAATGAGATCGTAGGCCATAACTTTACAAATCCAGCACGACCCGCGCCGGGTCTTCCAACCCTTCCTTCACGCGCACGAGGAAAGTAACGGCCTCACGACCATCGACGATACGGTGATCGTAGGAGAGCGCAAGATACATCATCGGCCGCGCCTCGATCTTTCCTGCAATGACCACCGGACGTTCCTGAATCTTGTGCATGCCGAGAATGCCGGACTGCGGTGCATTGAGGATTGGCGTCGACATCAGCGAGCCGTAAACGCCGCCATTGGTGATGGTGAACGTGCCGCCTTGCATCTCCTCGATTTTAAGGTTGCCATCGCGCGCGCGGCGGCCGAAATCGGCAATGGCCTTCTCGATCTCGGCCAGCGACATTGTTTGGGCGTCACGCACAACCGGCACCACCAGGCCTTTGTCGGTGCCGACGGCAATTCCGATGTGATAGTAGTTTTTGTAGACGATGTCGGTACCGTCGATCTCGGCATTGACGGCGGGAATCTCCTTGAGCGCCTGGATGCAGGCACGGACGAAGAAGCCCATGAAGCCGAGCTTCACCCCGTGCTTCTTCTCGAACAAGTCCTTGTATTGATTACGCAAATGCATCACCGCGCTCATGTCGACCTCATTGAAGGTCGTGAGCATGGCTGCGGTGTTCTGCGCGTCCTTCAGGCGGCGTGCGATCGTTTGGCGCAATCGCGTCATATGCACGCGCTCCTCACGGGCGGCATCGTCGGCCGGCGACGGCGCGCGCATCTGCACCGGCGTAGAGACCGGCGTCGGCTGTGCCGCTGCGCGCTCGATCGCGCTCAGCATGTCTCCTTTGGTGACCTGCCCGTGCAGGCCGGTACCGCTGACTTTCGACGGGTCGACGCCGCTTTCCGCAACCATCTTGCGTACCGACGGCGGCGGCGGCATTTCAGCCGATCTTTGCGGAACCGCAGGCGCCTGCTTCGGGGTTTCTGCGGGTTTTGCTGCCGGCGCAGAAGCTTTGGGCGCAGCACCGGCACCTTCCTTGATCTGCCCCAGCAGCGCCCCGACGGCGACCGTATCGCCGTTCTTCACCGCAACTTCCGACAACACGCCCGCTGCCGGAGCGGGCACCTCGAGCGTCACCTTGTCGGTTTCAAGCTCGACCAGCGGCTCATCGACCGCCACCGCATCGCCCGGCTGCTTGAACCATTTTCCAACGGTGGCTTCCGTCACGGATTCGCCGAGGGTGGGCACGCGGATGTCAGCCATGTTTTGCCTTGCCTCTCATTCGCCATGCCCGGTCATGATAGCCAGCCAATCTATCCCAGCGCCTCATCGAGGAACTGTTTGAGCTGCGCCTGATGCTTCGACATTTGCCCGACTGCGGTCGATGCCGACGCCGGACGTCCTGCGTAGCGCATGGTGCGGTGCTTGGCGCCGATCTGGTTGAGAATCCATTGCAGAAAAACATCGACGAAGAACCATGCGCCCATGTTGCGCGGCTCCTCCTGGCACCAGACCATTTCCGCCTGTTTGAAGCGGGAAAGCTCCGCGACCAGCGCCTTGGTCGGGAATGGGTAAAGCTGCTCGAGCCGCAGGATATAGATGTCGTTGATGCCGCGTTTCTCGCGGTCGTCGTAGAGATCGTAATAGACCTTGCCCGAGCACATGATGACGCGCCGGACCTTGTCGTCGGCAACGAGCTTGATCTTCTCGTTCGGCAGCAATTGCGCGTCGTCCCAAAGAAGCCGGTGGAACGAGGTGCCGTTTGTCAGCTCGTCGAGCCGCGACACCGCGCGCTTGTGGCGCAACAACGACTTCGGCGTCATCAGGATCAGCGGCTTGCGTATTTCGCGTTTGAGCTGCCGGCGCAGGATGTGGAAGTAGTTGGCCGGCGTGGTGCAGTTCGCAACCTGCATGTTGTCTTCCGCGCACATCTGCAGAAAGCGTTCGAGCCGCGCCGATGAATGCTCCGGTCCCTGCCCCTCGTAGCCGTGCGGCAACAGGCAAACGAGGCCTGACATGCGCAGCCATTTGCGCTCGCCCGACGAGATAAACTGGTCGAACACGACCTGCGCACCATTCGCGAAGTCGCCAAACTGCGCCTCCCATAAAGTGAGCGCATTCGGCTCGGCGGTTGAATAGCCGTATTCGAAGCCGAGAACCGCCTCTTCCGACAGCATCGAATTGAGGACCTCGTAGCGCGCCTGGGGCTCACCCAGATGATTAAAGGGCGTATGGCGCGCCTCGGTATTCTGGTCGAACAGCACGGAATGGCGCTGCGAGAAAGTGCCCCGTTCGCTGTCCTGACCGGACAGACGAACCGGGTGCTTTTCCTTCAATAGCGAGCAGAATGCGAGCGCCTCGCCCGTCGCCCAGTCAATTCCTTCGCCGCTTTCGATCGCTTTAGCGCGATTCTCGAGGAAACGCTGGATCGTTCTGTGGACGGTAAACCCTTCCGGAACGGTGGTGATCTTTTTACCGATCTCACGCAGCAGGCCGGCATCGACGCCGGTATTGCCACGCCGCGGATCGTCGGCATCGCGTGCTGCTTTCATTCCGGACCAGCGTCCGTCGAGCCAGTCGGCCTTGTTGGGTTTGTACCCTTGGCCGGCCTCGAATTCGGCATCGAGCCGTGTGCGCCAGTCGGCCTTCATCTTCTCGACTTCGCCTTCGGTGACGACGCCCTCACCGACGAGCTTCTTGCCGTAGATCTCCAGGGTCGTCTGATGCGCGCGGATCTTTTTGTACATCAGCGGTTGGGTGAACGACGGCTCGTCGCCTTCGTTGTGGCCGAAGCGCCGATAGCAGAACATGTCGATGACGACTGGCCGCTGGAATTTCTGCCGGTACTCGGTCGCGACTTTCGCGGCAAACACTACCGCTTCCGGGTCGTCGCCGTTCACGTGGAAAATCAGCGCCTCGATCATCTTGGCAACATCAGACGGATAGGGCGATGAGCGCGAGTAGCGCGGATAGGTCGTAAATCCGATCTGGTTGTTGACAATGAAATGCAGCGATCCACCGGTGCGGTAGCCCTTCAAGTCGGACAGGCCAAAGCACTCCGCCACCACGCCCTGACCGGCGAACGCGGCGTCACCGTGGATGAGCAGCGGCATCACCATCGTGCGCTCGTCCGGTTTGGCGCCGTGCTGATCCTGCTTGGCACGCACCTTGCCGAGCGTCACCGGATCGACAATTTCCAGATGCGACGGATTTGCCGTGAGCGACAGATGCACCTTGTTGTTGTCGAACTCACGATCCGACGAGGCGCCGAGGTGATATTTCACGTCACCGGAGCCTTCGATCTCGTCGGGCGTCGCCGAGCCGCCCTTGAATTCATGAAACAGCGCGCGGTGCGGCTTGCCCATGACCTGCGTGAGCACATTGAGACGGCCGCGGTGCGGCATACCGATGCAGATTTCCTTCACGCCAAGATTGCCGCCGCGCTTGATGATCTGCTCGAGCGCCGGGATCAGCGCCTCAGCGCCGTCGAGACCGAAACGCTTGGTGCCGGTATATTTGACGTCGATAAATTTCTCGAAACCTTCCGCCTCCACCAGCTTGTTGAGGATCGCGCGCTTGCCCTCGCGGGTGAAGGTGATTTCCTTGTCGCGGCCCTCGATGCGCTCCTGAATCCAGCTCTTTTGCGCGGCGTTCGAAATGTGCATGAACTC
>JBEVFG010000172.1:0-8354 GCA_040512415.1 Pseudolabrys sp.
CGATATGATGCGCGCGTTGACGAACTGCGCCGGCTTGTGGATGAGAATTTCCGCAAGGAACGCCTGATCAGTTTTTACGCCGAAAAGCTGGCCATGACGCCCGACCGCCTCAATGATCATGTCAAACGCGCGACCGGCGTCACCGCGGGTCATCTCATCCGGCAGCGTGTTCTCACCGAAGCCAAACGGCAGCTTGTGTTCACCAATCAGGCGATTCACGAAATCGCCTACGATCTCGCCTTTTCCGATCCGTCGCATTTCACCCGCTTCTTCCGCAAGCAGACCGGTACGACGCCGCAGGCGTTTCGCGACGGCCGGGGCGGCTAGACTTTGGTGCAGAGGTACTCGGCGCCCGGCGTGGTTAACGCGCGAGCGTTAAATGGCTAGCCGGTAAGGTAAAATTTCGGTTTCTTTTGAATTTCGCATTTGAAGCGATTAGCCGTAGATCCCTAGTCAGGGAGGGATCCGTGCAAAAAATTTCCACGGCGACCGCATCGATTATCGTTCTAATTGCTCTCTATTTCACGTTGTCCTGGGGATACGAGGCGCTCCGGGTTCTCACCTCACCGAGCTACGGCTTTGAGGATGTGTGGCGTTCGCAATTTCTATTCGGCATCGGCCGGCTGTTCGATCTCGGCCCGGTCGGGCTGGTCAAGCTTTCAGCCTTTTTTGCGACGCTCAAGCTCGCTGTCGCCTGCATCTGCGCGCTGCACATCGCTGATCGTGCGCGCTGCTTCATGCGCGGACAGCCCAACTCCGAAATTCTGGAAGCTGGACTTATCCTGGTCGTGCTGATCAGCATCGCGTCGGTCGGTCCGGCGTCGTGGGCGCACAGCGCCGATTTGATGTGCGAGCATACCTTTTAGCTGCTCTTTGCCGCCATTGCGACCGGGTTGTGCATATTCGAACGTAGCTATGCGCACCGCGCCGAAACGTCGGAAGCCAAGCCGCAGCCCGCGGTCGATGCGGCCGCGACAAAGGCGGCTCCTCGACTTCACGTTTGATGCTGCCGGTTTAAGCGGTGCTCGACCGGTCTATCGCCATCGCCCTGCTGTGGGGCATGCGTCTCAGTCTGGTGTGGCTCGTCGCGCACGAATACTTGGCCTTCGTCGACGAAAAGCTGACGGTAATATCGCGCGCGCTCAGCACACTTTAAGACCGTGGTTATTTTGGTCGCGCCTCGTGTAGGCCGCGATCCGCTGGCTGCAGCTTCCCGGAACGCCGGTCTTTGACCGCCTGTATCAAGGTCAAAGCGGCATTGCGCACGTCATCCTGAAAGTCGGTGTCCTGGTCCAGATCGTCGTGGCTGGTCGCGTAGGGCGTGAGGTAGCCGACATAGCGGTCAATGAGCGCGAGGTGGCCTGATGGAATCATGCCGATGTCGCTCATCCAGTCGGTGAGAATACGCCGAAGGTTTTCTGTCCCGGCCGCGTCGCCGTGCACAACCACCGAAAAGACCCGTCCGGCGAGATGACGCGGATAGGGCCAGCCGGCCAGCTCCAGCCTTTTGGCTTTCATCGGATCCTTGCCTCCCGTCGAGGTGAGGTCCGGGTTGCCACCATCCGCGCAGACCAGGCGATCGATCATCAGCTTGAGTGAGGAGGGCGCTTGGTACCAGTTGACTGGACACACGATCATGACGCCGTGCGCGGCGACCCATTTCGGATAAATCTCCGCCATCCAGTCGCCGGCTTGGCCGAGAGCATGGTTCGGATAACAGCTGCATGGCCAATGGCAAAGCGGTTGCGCTGTCGAGACGCATGCCTTGCACGGATAGATCATTTTTCCATATTCGGCCGTGAGGCGTGACAAATCGAGGATGTCGACTTCGAAGCCGCGGGTTTTTTCAACGACCTGTTTTGCAAGCGTCACCATCCGCCAGGTTTTCGACATTTCGCCTGGGCAGGTCTGATCGTTGCGCGATGAGCCGTTGACGATCAGTATCCGCGAGCGCGACTTGGGATTTTTGTGGGCTGACGCCGCGGCCTGGATGTTGGCACGGGTTTGCAGCCACTCGACCGGCGCTTCGAAGTCCGGGTCGACGAAGCCTTTGCCGGCTTTCTGCGTGCGCGGTGACTTGTGATAGTCGTCATAAGTCACCCAGGCAGTTTCAACGATCTTGTCGAGCTCGCGCTTAAGCGGCTCAAACTCCGGATCGTAGAACCGCGCCAGGAAACGTTTCTTGAATTCCTGCTTGTCGAGCTGGACGCTCGGCATGCCCTTGCGCACTTTGATCTTGGCCATGACCGTTCCTCATCGTGTGGGCCATGGCTAGCATTGAAGCGCGTTCACCGCGAAATGACGAGGGCATCACCGCGGGGTGATTATCAATTCGTTTTTGCCACCTCGGCGATGACGTCGGCTGCTTCCTTGAAGGCATGGTTGGCGGCCGGCACCCCGCAATAAATCGCCTGTTGCAGGATGATTTCCTTGATGTCGTCCGGCGTGAAATTGGCCTCGGTCAACGCCGCTCGCACATGCATGCGGAATTCCTCCCACTTGTCGAGGGCAAGCATCGTGCCGATCACCAGGATACGACGGGTGCGCTCGTCATAGTGCGGACGTGTCCAAATCTCGCCCCAGGCGGTGCGCGTAATGAAATCCTGGAATTCTTCGTTGAACGCCGTCTTCCTGGCATTCGCGCGATCCACCCAGGCATTGCCAAGCACCTTGCGGCGCTTGGCCATTCCCCGTTCGTAGCGTTCCTTGTCGTCCATTGGCCGTCTCCGTCAGCCGCGGAGGAAGTTAAGTACGGTCTCGGTGTATTGCTTCGGCAGCTCGATATTCGCGATGTGCGCGGCGTCAAGGCTGGCGAGCTTGGCGCCCTTGATCTGTTTCTGGATAGCTTCGCCGGCGGACGGCGGCGTTGCAGGATCGTGTTTGCCGACGATAACCAGAGTCGGCGCCGTCACGCGCGGATTGGATACGGTGAAGTCCATGTCGCGGATAGCCTCGCAGCTCGCAATGTAGCCCGCAGGATTCGTGGCAACGAACATTTCAGTCATGCGCGTGATCGCCTGAGGTGCGCGAGCACGGAAATCCTTGGTGAACCATCGCTCCATGTTCGGTCCGACCAATTCGCCGAGGCCTTTCTCGCGCACGAATGTGATGCGATCGCTCCACGGGGTCTTGTCGGCGTAGTTGAAGTTGGTATTCGAGAGAACAAGCTTGTCGATACGATTTGCGGCATTGGCGCCCAGCCATTGGCCGACCATGCCGCCCATCGAAAGTCCGCACCAGTTGATCGTCTTGATCTTCAGCGCGTCGATGATGGAAAGCACGTCACGGCCGAAGCGCTCCATCGAATAGGGGCCTTTCGGCACGCTCGATTTACCGTGGCCGCGTCGGTCATAGCGCACGAGCCGGAAGTGCTTGGCAAACTCCGGTGCCTGGTCGTCCCACATGTGCAGGTTGGTGCCGAGCGAGTTCGACAGCATCAGCACAGGGGCGCCTTCGCGGCCCTCAACCTCTACATGAAGCGGGCAGCCGTCATCGGCGTTGATTGTCGGCATTAAGATCCTCCCCTAAAGGCGTATTTTGATTTGCAGTCTTGCCGTCGCCAAAACCCATAATGCGGCTGACGTGGTCTGCAAAGCTCTTTTCATGACTGCGCCGAAGGCTTAAAGCCGATGGCCGGATACCGTGTAGATCGACCGTAAAAGGAGATGCGGGATGGCGATGACAATGACAGGGGAAGTCCAGCTTCCGGCGAGCCGAGACGTTGTCTGGGCTAAGCTCAACGATCCCGACGTTCTCAAGGCCTGCATCCCGGGTTGCGAGGAGCTCAACAAGACTTCGGACACCGAATTTCAGGCGGTCGCAACCACAAAACTTGGCCCCGTGAAGGCGAGGTTTAAGGGCAAAGTACAACTCACCGACCTCGATCCCCCCAACGGCTACAAGATTTCCGGCGAAGGCGATGGAGGCGTCGCCGGCTTCGCAAAGGGTGGCGCGACCGTGGCGCTCACCGAAAAAGACGGCGGTACGCTTTTAACTTACAATGTCGAGGCGCAGATCGGAGGCAAGCTGGCCCAGCTCGGCCAGCGCTTGGTCAACGGCGCCGCCAAAAAAATCGCCGACGACTTTTTCCAGAAATTTGCCTTGTCCGTCGCAAATCCCTGACCGGGGCGACGGATCACCGCAGTTTGAAGCGGTTTTCCTACCTTGAATCCCTTGACCCGGCCTGCGATCGGGGTTCAGACTTATTCCTGTTCCAGGCTGCGAACTGCCGAAATTGGCACGATTTCGCGAACGAACCACCGCCGTCCGGGTGAATGGGGGCGAAAAGAGGGCCTTTGGCCCCAAATTGGGAGGAAGGTCATGCCTGCCGTGTCAATGACGGTGAATGGCAAAGCCGTTACCGGTGATGTCGAAGCGCGCACGCTCTTGGTCCAATTTCTGCGCGAGAATTTGCGGCTGACCGGCACCCATGTCGGCTGCGACACATCGCAATGCGGTGCCTGTGTGGTCCACATCGACGGTATCGCCGCCAAGGCATGCACCACGCTCGCCTTGCAGTGCGAGGGCGCCAAGATTGTCACCATAGAAGGACTGGCAGAACCGAACGGTCCGCTGCATCCGATGCAGGAGGCGTTCCGGGAGCATCACGGCTTGCAATGCGGGTTCTGCACGCCCGGAATGATCATGGCCGCGCTCGATATTGTGCGCCGCCGCGGCAACGACCTCGATGAACACACCATTCGCGAGCAGCTCGACGGAAATATCTGCCGCTGCACCGGGTACCACAACATCGTCAAGGCAATTGCCGCGGGAGCAAGAGCCATGGCCAAGGGCGGTGCCCGACAGGCCGCGGAGTAGTCCAACGGGAGGAGACCGCCATGAGCGCGACTGGTATCGGCGCGGCGGTGCGCCGGAAGGAAGACCTCCGCTTCATCACCGGCAGGGGCCAATACACCGACGATGTGATCCGGCCGCGTGAGACGCGCGCCGTTTTCGTACGGTCTCCGCATGCGCACGCAAAGATAAAGAACATCGATACAAGCGCAGCCAAAACGATGCCGGGCGTGATCGCCGTGCTCACGGGCGCCGAGCTGGCAAACGACAAGATTGGTAACCTGATTTGCGGCTGGATGATTCACTCCAAGGACGGCACGCCGATGAAGATGGCGCCGCATCCGGCGCTGGCCGTCGGCAAGGTCAACCACCAGGGAGACGCTGTCGCCGTCGTCATAGCCGAAACGCAGGCGCAGGGACGCGACGCCGCCGAAAAAGTGAAAGTCGACTACGAGCCGCTTCCGGCGGTCACTGACCCCGCACAGGCAAAGTCGGGCCCGCAAATTCACGACCTTGCACCGAAGAACACGATTTACGAGTGGTCGCTTGGCGACGCGAAGGCTGTCGATGCGGCCTTCAACTCCGCCAAGCACGTCACCAAACTCGATATCGTCAACAACCGGCTAGTGCCGAATGCGATCGAGCCACGTGCCGCGCTCGCTGAGTACGATGCCGGCATGGATCAGCTGACGCTTTGGAATACGACGCAGAATCCGCATGTGTCACGGCTGGTGATTGCCGCTTTTGTCGGCATGGCACCCGAGCACAAGTTGCGCGTCATTGCCCCCGATGTCGGCGGCGGCTTTGGCTCCAAGATTTTCATTTACCCGGAAGAGGTCGTTTGTTTATGGGCCGCACGCAAGGTCGGCCGGCCGGTGAAGTGGACGGCAGACCGGTCAGAGTCGTTTGTCACCGACGCGCACGGCCGCGATCACGTCACTCATGCCGAGCTTGCGCTCGATGCCAACGGTAAAATTCTGGCGATGCGCGTGAAGACGATCGCCAATCTCGGCGCCTATATGTCCACGTTCTCTTCGTCGGTGCCGACTTATCTTTACGCGACGCTGTTGTCGGGCCAGTACGACATTCCGCAGATCTACTGTGAGGTCGATGCGGTCTACACGAATACGGTTCCGGTCGACGCTTATCGTGGGGCGGGCCGGCCGGAAGCGACATTTGTGGTGGAACGATTGGTCGAAGTAGCGGCGCGGCAAATGGGAATTGAGCCGGCGGACCTGCGCAGACGAAATTTCGTCAAATCGTTTCCGCACCAGACGCCGGTCATCATGGCCTACGACGCGGGCGATTATAACGCCTCGCTCAAAAAGGCTCTGGAACTCGCGGATGTTAAGGGCTTCAGCAAGCGCAAGCGCGAAGCGGCGCGTCACGGCAAACTGCGCGGACTTGGTTATTCGACCTATATCGAGGCCTGCGGGATCGCACCTTCGCAGGCGGTCGGCTCGTTGGGCTGCGGTGTCGGCCTTTGGGAAAGCGCCGAAGTGCGTGTCAATCCGACCGGCAGTGTGGAAGTCCTTACTGGCACACACGCTCACGGGCAGGGGCACGAGACAACTTTTTCCCAACTTGTTTCGGAGCGGCTTGGCATTCCGTTCGAGAATGTCTCCATCGTGCATGGCGATACCGACAAAGTGCAGTTCGGGATGGGCACTTATGGCTCGCGCTCCGGTGCGGTCGGTATGTCGGCGGTGGTGAAGGCGCTCGACAAGATCGAGGTGAAAGCAAAAAAGGTTGCCGCTCACATGCTGGAAGCGGCGGAAGGCGATATCGTCTTCAAGGACGGAAAATTCACCGTCGCGGGCACCGACAAGTCGGCGGCATGGGGCGACGTCTCACTCAATGCCTACATCGCGCACAAGTTTGCGGGGCAGGAGCTCGAGCCCGGGCTGAAGGAAACCAGCTTCTACGACCCGACCAATTTCACGTTCCCGGCCGGCTGCCATATTTGCGAGGTCGAGGTTGATGGTGAGACCGGCAAGACTGAAATCGTGAATTGGACCGCCGTCGACGATTTCGGCACGGTCGTCAATCCGATGATTGTCGAAGGGCAGGTTCATGGCGGCATCGCGCAAGGCATCGGGCAGGCCCTGCTGGAGGGCGCGGTGTACGACAAAGACGGTCAGCTCGTGACCGGGTCGCTGATGGATTATTGCATGCCGCATGCCCACGACCTGCCCTCGTTCAAGGTTGGCCTTACTGAAACGAAGGCGCCGTCGAATCCGCTCGGCATCAAGGGGTGCGGAGAGGCCGGGGCGATTGCAGCACCGGCAGCCGTGATCAATGCCATCACTGATGCAATCGGCAGTGAGAATCTCATCATGCCTGCAACCGCGCAAACGGTTTGGGCAGCGCTCAAAAATGTACAACCGCGCCAAGCTGCGTAGTTACGGGAGATTTGAGATGTACAATTTTACTTTCCATCGTCCGACCACGGTCCGCCAGGCGGCCGGTCTCCTCGCCCGCAACCCGGAAGCAAAGCTCCTGGCGGGCGGACACTCGCTTCTGCCGGTGATGAAGCAACGCCTGGCGCAGCCTTCCGCGCTCATCGATTTGTCTTTGGTCGAGGGATTGAGCGGTGTCGAGCAGAAAGGCCGATCGATCGTGATCGGGGCGATGACGCGTCACGTCGACGCGGCCAATTCGCCGGTGCTTCAGCAACTGTTGCCCGGCCTCGCATCGGTGCCTGCGTCGGTCGGCGATCCGCAGGTCCGCAATCGCGGCACGATCGGCGGCTCGATCGCCAACAATGACCCGAACGCCGACTATCCGGCGGCGTGTCTGGGTCTCGGCGCGACGATCATCACCAACAAGCGACGCATCGCGGCCGATGATTTTTTCACCGGCATGTTTTCAACCGCGCTCGAGGACGGTGAGATCATCACGAAGGTGAGCTTTCCGATCGCCAAGAAGGCGGCCTACGAAAAGTTCAAGCATCCGGCGTCGGGCTTCGCGCTCGTTGGCGTGTTCGTGTCGAAGCGTGGCGCCGATATCCGCGTTGCAGTGACCGGTGCGGGCGCCAACGGTGTGTTCCGTGTGAAGTCCTTCGAAGAGGCGCTCAAGAAACGCTTCGCCGCCAAGTCAATCGAGGGCATGACGATACCCGCCAATGGGATGAACAGCGACATTCATGCCAGCCCGGAATACCGCGCGCATCTTGTCGGTGTTCTGGCACGGCGAGCGCTTGCGAAAGCAACAGCCTGAACAAGCATTCATAGTCGGCTGCCCGACATAACACGTCCACAATTGATCCTGAGCATTGGTCGCGCAGGAACCGATGCGCAATCGCCGCGTTGGAGCGACGGGCGCACAACTGTGCAGGTCAATGTGGTTGAGTTTTTTCCGATCTTTGTCGTGATGCTAACCGCCGCAGCGATGGCACTCGTTCGCCTGAGCGTTTAGCACGGCAAAAAATCGAAGACTCATTTGTCCGGCCGATCAAGCTCCGCGAGCAGATCGTGGAGATCGAGCGGGTTCGTGTACATCTGCAGTGAGCCGTCGGGCTTTTTCGGCCATTTGTCTTTCGGGCGATCCCAGTAGAGCTC
>JBEVFG010000173.1:0-2500 GCA_040512415.1 Pseudolabrys sp.
AATCATAAAGTCGACGGCCAGATCGAGCTCGGCTAGCGGCACGCTACGCAACCGTCTCCGTGCCGACATTGCGTCGGCCGAACGCAGCTTCCATTTCGTGGCGGACCTTTACCGCCGGATCGTTCGGATCGTAGACGACGTCCGACCATCGCAATGCCTGGCCCTCGGCAATATCGCCCTTGAGCTTCACGTTGTGCGCAAGTCCAAGCGGCAGCAATTCGCGTTCGAGCGACACATCCGCCGGCGTCTGCCTGCCCCAAACGCAGAACCCGCCCTCACCGTCGAGCATTTCGCCGGCTTTCAAGGCGCGCTTGGCCGTCGCCACGACATCCGAGCGGAATCCGTTCGGAGCACCGGTCGGCTCGTTGCGCAGCGCAGCGCTCGCGACAGAAATGCCGAGCTCCAGTCCAATCATGTGGATCGGGCGGTAGAGCGCCGCATATTTTCCGGTCTTGTCCGGCAGCATCGCGTATTCCTTGAAGCAGCGCCGCGCATACTCGGTGTCGCCTTCAAAGACAACATATGTACCGAGCGCAAGATGATGCGGCACGTCGCGACCATCGCGATAGACCGACGACGTCACTTCGGTGACGCCTGCTTTTTCCAAGGTGCCGCCGTCGCTCTTGGGTTTGCAGATTTCGGCGAGCTCAAAACGCGTCGCCGGCGGAAAGCCGAGTCCGTTCGACTGCGGCACCAGTCCGGTGGCGTTGCACACCGCCGTCATTTCGATGCCTGACTTAGTCCCGTCCACGAATGAATTGAACATCTTTGGATTGATCGACTTGCGGTCCGAGATGTTCAGATATTTGTCGAGGATGTCCCAGACGTTATCGGGATTGGACTTGTGATAATGCGGCTCGTAGCGCGTGCCCTTGCCCGCGCAGATGACCTTGAAGCCGGCAGCGCGCGCCCAATCGACTTGCTCGCAGATCAACGCCGGCTGATCGCCCCACGCGAGCGAATAAACAACGCCGGCGGCTTTGGCGCGGCGCGCAAGCAAGGGGCCAGCGACCGCATCGGCCTCGACGTTGACCATGACGATGTGCTTGCCGTTGGCGATCGCATTGAGCGCATGGCGGATGCCGGCACCGGGCACACCGGTTGCCTCGATGACGACTTCGATCCGTGGATCGGCGATGAGCGCTTCGGCGGCGTCAGTGACGAGCGTCGTATGCTTCTTATGTGCAGCTGCCAGGGAAGAGGCGGTGTAGGTTTCGTCCGGCCAGCCTGCGGTTTTCAATTGACTCCGTGCTCGATCGACGTCGAGATCGGCAACAGCGACAACGTGCATGCCCTGCGTGAGGCGCGCCTGCGAGAGAAACATCGTTCCGAATTTTCCGGCGCCGATTACGGCGACCGTAACCGGTCGGCCGGCCGTCTCACGCTCAATAAGTTTCGCATGGAGATTCAAGGGACGCCCCGTCGCTAACGTGCGACGGAAACATAAACACGGTCGCGGCACAAGCAGCCGCCGATCAGCCGCCGACCTTCATTGACAGACTGCACGCGAGACGAATGTTTCGGTCCGGCACTCGGGACCGGTTGACCGTCCTGCCATCCAGACTTTGGGAGGACAGATCTCAGCAGTTGTCATGTCGAGGCTACGCCCTGAATCAAAACCTTTCGTCTTGCAGATGGCGTTCGCCGCAGCAATACAGTCGGGCGCTCCGTTCGGCGCGACCTGACACTTCTCGTGGCCGCTCACGGTACGCACGTTCGGAATGCGCGCAACCGCTCCGGCCGCGTCCTTGGCGCCTTCGACGGTCGACTTCGCGGCAGCGCCGGCCTCCTGACTAAGGCCCTCGACCTTGTCCCGCGCGTCTTTAAAAGACGAGTTTACGTTGGAAGATTGCTGCGAGAACCACCGGCCGACGGCGGCAAAAAAACCGTCGTCGCGCTTCTCAACCGGAGGGGTCGAATCTTGTGCAAACGCCAGCGCGGCCGTCAGCACGAGGACACCCGCGAGCATCCAGCCAGGCGCCGCCCGAAGCGCGAGACTATTCCGACGAAAAGTCAAATCCCGTCCGGTGCCCATGATTGGCCAAATGGCGTTTCGTCCGACGGCATCCAAATACCCAATTTCAGTGGCGAAAATGAGGAACTTGATTCCGTCAGAACAAATATAGCGCGGCGACCAGGCCGATGACGATAATTATGGCGCCGAGCAGCACCCATAGACCAAGTCGCTTTTCAATAATGTGACGCGCGCTCTCGCCGTAGCGGTGCAGGAGAAACGCCAGGACGAAGAACCGCGCGCCGCGCGTAATGACGGAAAAAAGGATGAATAGCCCGAGATTGTATGCGGCAAAACCCGACGTGATGGTGACAATCTTGTAGGGGATCGGGGTCAGGCCTTTCAAAAGAATAATCCAGGCACCCCACTCCGCGTAGGCTTCGCGAAACGCTTCGACCTTGTCGCCATAGCCATAGAGCTGGATCAGCCAAAGTCCGACGGAGTCATAGAGAAGCGCGCCGATGGCGTAGCCGAGAATGCCACCGG
>JBEVFG010000174.1:0-4717 GCA_040512415.1 Pseudolabrys sp.
CATCGCGGCGCGTTCGCGGACGCATTGTGCGTCCTCTGCCATTGCTTCACGTGCGACAGCAATCAACGCGAGCAGCAGCAATTTCTTCATCATGGTGTGGCCTCCGGCACGTCCACACAATGCAAAGGCGTTCTATTTTTCTAGTTTAGCCTAGGAGCCCGCGACGTCGCCAGTTAGCGGAAGGCGGACGTGCGAGCGAATTTGGCTAATGTCCGCGTTGGGTCAAAAGCAGACATTCCGCCGTGCAATCACGATGTCCGCTTTACCCCAAAAGCGGACATGTGCGGTGCAACTAGGGATGTCCGCTTTGTGCCAATAGCAGACATTACACCTTTCACTCGATCACCGTGTCGGCGCGGGCGAGCAGTGAGGCTGGCATCGGTATTCCGAGCGCCTTCGCGGTCTTGAGATTGACAATGGTCTCGAACTTGGTCGACCGCTCAACCGGCAGATCGCTCGGCTTCGCGCCTTTCAGAATTTGAGACGGTCGCGGTGACGGGCGTTCCCAATGCGAGTCCGGTTTACCCCCAAGAGTAGACATTGGCAGCGCACATGAAACGCCTGATCACACTGTCAAACTGACCAAACCCATGGTCAGCATGAAGAACAGGGCAATTCGGCGGACAGCCAGATCGGCGAGCCTCCCGAACAGCAATCCTCCGACCCAGGCCCCGGCCAGGTAGGGAATGCAAAGCAGGAAGGCGGAAATGGCCAGCGCTTTGGTGATGGCACCCGCCGCGACAAGCATCACAAGGCCGATCGCGGAAATCGCGGTAACAAAAACGGTCAGATTGGCGCGTGTCACCGCATGTGGGTCCGGGCCAGACATCAAGTAGAGAATCACGGGCGGAGCGCCGACGCTCGTTGCGCCAAGCAACACACCGACAATGCCACCGAGTGCCACGGATGTCTGTGGCCGCTGGGGCCCGGAATAGCGCAGGCCCAACAGCAATCCGAGACTGAAAACAACAACCACGCCGGCAATGACCTTGCGTGCGATGAACGGGTCCAGCGTGATCAGCAGATATCCACCGATCGGAACGCTGAAGCATGCGGGAATTGTGAGGTAGAGAAGGATGCGCTTGTTGATCTTCGGCCAGGCATCTGGAAACATGACAAGCACGGCGGCGGTTTCCAGAATAAGTGCCGTCACCACTGTCGGCACCGGCCCAATAAGCATGCTCAGGGGCGGCGCCATAAGCATGGCCCCGCCAAATCCCGTAACGCCCCGCATGAATCCCGCGAGGGTGACGATGACAATCACGGCCAGTTCATTCGTGCTCATCACCAGCCCTGACAATGCGAGCAGTACCTGCCATCTTTGCTAAAGTGGGATGCGGCCTGAAATTCACATCGCTGCCAGGCCAAGGACGTTGCGCGCTTCCTTGGGGCTTGCTGCATGGCGGCCATATTGGCCGCACAAATCACGCAATCGTCCCACCAGCTCGGCATTACTTTTCGCGAGGCGGTCACGGTCGAACTTGATGTTGTCTTCGAGACCCGTACGCAAATGTCCTCCGAGAGCGAGTGTCCATTCGTTGACCTCGAGCTGGTGACGCCCGATACCGGCGGCCGCCCAGGTGGCATCCGGCATGATGTCCTTGAGTTCAGAGACCAGAAACTCCAGCACCTTTCGCCGCGCCGGCAGCGCATTCGGAATGCCCATCACGAACTGCACGTGCAATGGTTTCCTGATTAGTCCGCGCTCGGCGAGATCCCGGGCGTTATAGAGCATGGCGAGATCGAAGACCTCGATCTCCGGCTTCACGTCGAACTCGAGCATCGAGCGGGCGAGATCCTCCACCAAGTCGGGCGGATTTTCGTAGATTTGCTTGGGAAAATTGACGGACCCGGTGGCGAGTGAGGCCATGTCAGGCTTGAGACAGAGTGCGCGCCCCCGCTCGTTCTGGGTACGTCCGCGGCCTCCGGTAGAAAACTGAATGATCATCCCAGGGCAGTGCCTTTTCACGCCCTCCTGCACCAACGCGAACAGCTCAGGGTCGGACGATGGGCTTTCATCCTTATTGCGCACATGTATATGGACGAGTGCCGCGCCAGCCTCGTAAGCCTCATGCGTTGACTCGATCTGCTCGGCCGGGGTCACCGGCACAGCAGGTGTCTGCGCCTTTCGCGGCAACGCGCCAGTGATCGCGCAGGTAATGATGGTCGGCTGCGTCATTTTACTTGCTCCTCGATAAGGCCGGGATGGCGCCGGCTGAATGAGAATGATTTGATGTCGGACCGCAGCGTTATTTCTTTTACAAGCGTTTCGAGTGGGGTTGATGCCAACGGATATTCGGTCTTGATCGGGCCCGCTGCTTTGAGCGCTTTGTACTCATTATCTGCATAGTACGCAGCCAGCAGTAGATCGTCGTCGGAGCGGAACGGGCCGCGTTCACGTCGCACGCGTTTGATGCCCGGCTCAAGGAGATCGCCCGGGCGCGCCGTGATGGGTTCGGCCCCCTTGGTGATGCGGTCATAAATGTCGGGATCGATTGGCCCGGCAATTTCGCCGTAATAACCCATGGCGTACTTGCGGACCTCATCGGGAACTGTCGCATAACGTTCCTTGCCCATGACGTTAAGAACAGCCTGCGTCATGACGAATTGCGCAAAGGGACTTACGATGATCGGGTAGCCCAATTCGCGGCGTACCCTTGCCGCCTCTTCAAGAATTTGTGGCAGCTTGTCGGAAAGCTCCAACGTGGCGAGCTGCGATTTCAGATTCGAGATCATGCCTCCCGGCATCTGGTGCTCATAATGAAAGGAGTCATGCTCGAGAATGTGCCCCACCGACTTGTTTTCGCGTGCGGCTATGTAACGTAACCGTTCGGCCACCTGCTCGACCAGCACACGGTCGACTCCGGTCCGGTAGTTGCGATGATGAATATTGTCGATGAACGTCTCGGTCGCCGGATGCGAAGCACCATTAGCGAGCGTCGAGGTGGCAGTGTGCACGACGTCAACACCGAGCTCAACCGCTCGTACCGCTACATAAGGCGCAAGTCCGGTCAGGCAATGCGAATGCAGTTGCAGCGGCAACGTTCCAGAGGCTGCCTTGGCGACCGGAATAAGCGTTTCCGCACGCTCCGGTGTCAGCAATCCGCTCGGGTCCTTGAGGAAGATCGCATCGGCCCCGAGTGCCCTCATCTCCCTGATCTTGCGCGCGTAGTAGTCGTCGGTATGGACCGGACTCACCGTGTAGACCACGCCGGCATCGACATAGAGACCGGCCTTTTTTCCCGCCCGCACCGGTACTTCCATATTGCGGACATCATTTAGCGCGTCATACGGCGTGTGATAACGAATGCCATTGGCATAGATCCGCTCGGCGGTCAGCGCGACGATATCGTCGGGGAAGAATTCGAAGGTGAACAGGCTCTGGCCGCGCGTCATCACAATCAACGGCGTCTCCTTGACCCACGAACTCAGGATACGCATCCGCTCCCACGGATCTTCGCGCAGGTAGCGTACGCAGACGTCAAATACCGCTCCCCCGACAAGATCGATGGCTTCGAAACCCGCTTTGTCGAGCATGGGCGCAATCTGCGACATCATTGCCGTCGTCATCCGGGTCGCCCAAAGGCACTGATGCGCATCGCGCAAGGTGACGTCGATCAGCGAGATCTCGCGCGTCATATCGGCATCTCTTGCTCCACCCAGCGCGTATGGGCGGTGCCGTCGATAAAGCGCTCGCAATCAAGCAACCGGGTGTGAAACGGAATCGTCGTGTGCACACCCGAGACGCGGAAACGAGCGAGGGCCGAGGCCGATGTTCTCAACACTTCTTTACGGCTGTCGCCACTGATGATGAGCTTGCCAAGCAGCGAGTCATAATATGGCGGGACCGAATAAGAAGCATACACGTGACTGTCCAGGCGTATGCCTTGCCCGCTAGGCGGCGACCATGAGGACACTACGCCCGGTGACGGCCGAAAGTCGTTGCGCGGATCCTCTGCGTTGATGCGGAACTCGATCGCACAGCGGCCATTGGGTGGCGCCGGCTGCCCGAACGAGATCGGCTCGCCGGCTGCGACACGGAACTGTTCGGCCACCAGATCGACACCGAAGATTTCCTCCGTTACCGGATGCTCAACCTGAATTCTCGTATTCATCTCGATGAAGTACCAACGGCCACTGCCCGGGTCGAAGATGAACTCGATGGTCCCCGCGCCCTCGTATTTCAGATTGCGGATCAGCGCGAGGGCAGCTTCCGCCATCTCCCGCCGTACTTCCGCAGGCAGCACGGGCGACGGAGCTTCTTCGACAAGCTTTTGGTGCCGACGCTGGATGCTGCAATCGCGCTCCCACAAATGCACGGCGTTGCCGTGTTTGTCTCCAAAGACCTGGATCTCGATATGCCTCACTTTCTGGAAAAAGCGTTCGAGATAAATCTCCGGATTGCCGAACGCCGCCGCAGCCTCGGCCGACGCTTGGGCGAAGAGAGCGCCAAACTCGTCCATGCTCGCGGCAATCCGCATCCCGCGTCCGCCGCCACCACCCGCCGCCTTCAGCAGCAGTGGAAAGCCGATCTCAGTGGCAACCTTCGACGCCGCTTGTACGTCGGTAAATCCCTGCGGCGAACCCGGCACGACAGGGACACCGTTGCGCGCCGCGATCCCCCCCCCATCAAACAAGTAGCCCCACCCCCAAATTGAATACAGGCACGGGCCGAAAAAAATGAGCAGCAACACGCACCCACACGCCCCCAACACCC
>JBEVFG010000175.1:0-5129 GCA_040512415.1 Pseudolabrys sp.
AAACGATTCAAACAAACTGACTTAGGCCCGGGATCGCTCCGACGATTTCCCCCACGGCATCGTCGCCGATTTTTTCCCGGGCATAGGCGATAGTTTCGCGAGTGACGCCCTGCACCTGACCCATGCTCAGCCCTGCCGACATCATTTTCGTTCCGGCCCCCATGATGCCGCCCATGGGAAACGCGCCACCAGATTCCAAATGTTGTGCGAGTAAGACTTCCACCCCTGGAAGTCGATCAATGAGAGCCTGTACTTTGTCAGGCGGGCCCTCCTTGCGGAGGAAATCAAGGATAATGGCAACCGCCTTCTCGGCGGTCCCGCGATCGACGCCGACATTGGCGACGAGACGGCCGACTAACTCATCCATGACCCCTCACCCCCCGCACTTGTGGCGGATTGAAGTCCATATTGAACACCGATTTCGGCCATGACAAGCGGGGTTAAGTCGCATTTGTCTCAAGTGCGGCCGCGTTGCAACATTCAATCGGCGTACCTTAGTGGCATTTCGAATGACATCGCGCGCCGACGAGTGGTGCAACACGGTTCCTGCTGGAAGTTGCGGTATTGAACGCCATCTAGTCTCTGTAAGATGCATTCTTGCCCATTGGTGCGATCATAAAACTTGAGGTAGACGTCGCAGGCACTTTATTGGCGTTCCATCTGTTGCCGAAAAGCCCCGATAGAATAAGGATATACAGGCCACGTGTTGATCGTCCGGTTTTTCAATCGGGCTTGCCCTTACGGAGTTGGTCATGAGCACACTCGACGCGGTTCTCGACCGCATCGATCGAGATATCGATCAAAGTCTTGACCGTTTGTTCGCTTTGTTACGGATCGCATCGGTTTCCACGGATCCGGCCTTCGCCGGTCAGTGTCGTGCTGCCGCGGAGCATGTTGCCGCAGACCTGAAATCAATCGGTTTTGAGACAAGCGTGCGCCCGACGGACGGTCATCCGGTCGTGGTTGGGAAAGCGAACGGGGCGGCGGGCCCCCGGGTGCTGTTTTACGGGCACTACGACGTCCAGCCCGTCGATCCGCTGAATTTGTGGAAGACGCCGCCGTTCGAGCCTCGCGTCGAAACGCTGCCGGAGGGACGCAAAATCATCGTGGCGCGCGGCGCCTGCGACGACAAGGGACAGGCGATGACCTTCATAGAGGCCTGTCGGGCTTTCAAGGCGGTTACGGGCAGGCTGCCGCTGCCCATTACCACAATGATCGAGGGGGAAGAGGAGTGTGGCTCGCGCAATTTGTTCAAGTTCGTGCGTGACAATGCCGCAGAGTTCAAGCTCGACCTCGCACTGGTCTGCGATACCGCAATGTGGGATGCCGCCACCCCCGCAATAACAACGTCGCTGCGCGGATTGGTCTATGAGGACGTGAAAATTACCTGCGCCGACCGCGACCTGCACTCCGGCGTGTTCGGCGGAGCGGCACAAAATCCGTTGCGGTTGCTGTCGGCAATTCTCGGCGCGATGTGGGACGGCAACGGCCGCGTCACGATTCCCGGTTTTTACGACGGGGTGAAAGAACTGCCAGCTGACATCAAGGCCGACTTGAAAGGCCTCAATCTCACGCCGGAAAAATTTCTGGGCCCAATCGGTCTGAAAAAACCGTCTGGCGAGAAGGATCGTATGTTAATCGAAATGGTCACAACGCGTCCGACCGCCGAGATCAACGGCATCATCGGCGGATATACCGGGGAGGGCGCCAAGACCGTCATTCCGGGCGAAGCCAGCGCAAAGGTTTCGTTCAGGTTGGTCGGCGAGCAGGATCCTGAAAAGATTCGTGACGCTTTCCGTGCCTTTGTGCGCGAGCGGTTGCCTTCGGACTGCAGAGTGGAATTTGGTAATTTTGGCCTGGCCCCACCCTTGCAGCTGTCATTCGAAAATCCGGCACTCAACAAAGCCCGGGATGTGCTCGCGCAGGAGTGGGGACACAAGGCGGTGACAGTCGGCGCCGGCGGGTCGATTCCGATCGTGGCGGACTTCAAGAGCGTGCTCGGGATGGACTCGCTGCTCGTCGGGTTCGCACTTGACGATGACCGCGTGCACTCGCCGAACGAAAAATTCGACCTGAAGTGCTATCACAAGGGCATCCGCTCCTGGGCGCGCATTCTCCACGCGCTCACAGAAGCCTAGCGCCCGGCTATCTAAGTTGATCCGCGACCTTGTCGATGCCGGCTTGCGAGCAGACGTCGTCCTTGCCGGGCGACCCTGAGACGCCGACCGCGCCTACGACCTCGCTGCCAACCTTGATGGGAAGGCCTCCACCCAGCGCGAGCACACGAGTGTATTGCCGGGAGCCGACGGTATCCGGCCTGTCGGACAGACGCTTGACGAAATCTGCGGATGGTTGGCTGAAAGTACGCGCCGTGTAGGCCTTGCGCTCGGCCCCTTCCGGCGTATGCAATCCGGCGCTGTCGCCGCGAAGCATAACGATCGTCAGGCCGCCCCTGTCCACAACTGCGACTGAAACTTTGAAACCCATGCTCTCGCATTGTGTCAGCGCCGCCTGGGCGATCGTCTGAGCCATGGCAAGCGAGATGTTCTTTTGGGTGACGAGTCCCTGAGCGAAGACCGTCGATGACAGTGCGGTTGCAATTGTCAGACCCGCAAACGTCTTGAGTGAAAGCCACATTGGGTATGTCTCCCTGCGTGCACGCTAAGCTCCGCAAGACGTTACTCCAGGGCCGGTCGCTTATTTCAAAGCCACGGAAATGTGAGCAGCTATTTTTTCAGTTTGTAGCCGGTCCTGAACATCCACCACACCGTGGCGAGGCACGCCACAAGGAAAAGGAGTGTCATGCCGACGCTGACGCCGTGGCTCACATCGGCGACCTCGAAGAAGCTCCAGCGGAAGCCGCTGATCAGATAAACGACCGGGTTGAACAGTGCGATCGTCTGCCAGATCGGCGGCAGCACGCTGGTGGAATAGAAAGTCCCACCGAGAAAGGTCAGCGGTGTGATGATCAGCAGCGGTACAATTTGAAGCCTTTCGAAGCCCTCGGCCCAAATACCGATAATGAATCCGAGCAAGCTGAATGTGGCGGCAGTCAGCAGCAGGAAGGCGACCATCCAGAACGGATGCGCGATCTGCAGCGGCACGAAAAGCCAGGACGTTGCCAGGATGATCAAGCCAAGGATGATCGATTTTGTCGCCGCCGCGCCGACGTAGCCAAGCACGATCTCGAATGGAGACACCGGCGCCGAGAGGATTTCGTAAATCGTCCCGGTAAAGCGGGGAAAATAAATTCCGAAGGATGCGTTCATCGTGCTCTGTGTGAGCAGCGTCAACATGATAAGACCGGGGACGATGAATGCGCCGTAGGAAACGCCTTCGATCTCCGTGATGCGTGAGCCGATCGCGGCCCCGAACACCACGAAATAGAGGGACGTGGAAAGCACCGGCGAGACGATGCTCTGCCATATGGTGCGGCCTGTGCGGGCCATCTCAAACCGGTAGATTGCTTGTACAGCCCGCAGGTTCATCGCCTGTCGCTCACCAATCCAACGAATATGTCCTCAAGCGAGCTTTGCGTGGTCTGCAGGTCGCGGAAGCGGATTCCCGCACGGTTCAGATCGGTCAAAAGTCCAGTAATCCCCGTGCGCTCGACCTGACTGTCGTAGGTAAAGACCAGCTCCATGCCGCCTGTCGCCAGTTTGAGATTGTAAGCAGAAAGCTCCGCTGGCACCGCGTCGAGCTTCTTTTGCAGATGCAAAGCGAGTTGTTTCTGCCCGAGCTTGCGCATCAATTCGTTCTTGTCCTCAACGAGGATGATTTCACCATTGTTGATCACGCCGATGCGGTCGGCCATGTCTTCGGCTTCTTCGATGTAGTGCGTGGTCAGGATGATCGTCACGCCGGAATCGCGAAGATCGCGGACCACCTGCCACATGTCCTTGCGCAATTCTACGTCGACACCGGCGGTCGGCTCGTCAAGGAACAGGATTTGCGGCTCGTGCGACAGCGCCTTGGCGATCAGCACGCGCCGTTTCATGCCGCCTGACAGCGTCATGATCTTGTTGTCTTTCTTGTCCCAGAGCGAGAGGGCGCGGAGCACTTTCTCCACGTAGGCCGGATTTTTCGGCTTGTTGAACAGCCCGCGGCTGAACGACACGGTTGCCCAGACGCTCTCGAAGGCGTCGGTGTGCAGTTCCTGCGGCACCAGTCCGATCAGCGAGCGGGCCGCACGATAATCCCTGATGATGTCATGGCCATCGACCGTGACCTTGCCATGCGTGGGCACCAGTATGCCGCAAATGATGCCGATCAGTGTGGTCTTGCCGGCCCCATTCGGTCCCAGCAGCGCAAATATCTCGCCACGACGGATGTCGAGATCGATGTCGCTGAGCGCCTTGAATCCGGACGCATAGCTTTTCGACAGGCCTTTAACGGAAATGATCGGCTGCATGGAGGGGAATCGTTCGGGAGTGTACAGGCGGCATATAGGCCGTGATGCGCGGTCGCGCCAGTCGGGTCCGTTGCGACCAAAGTGCTAGGCGAGTTCCGTCAATGCATTCAGATCGGTCAGGACTCGTGCTGGCGCAAAGTCAGGATACTCGTCGGGCAATTTCGCGCGATTGATCCATATGCTGCGGAAGCCGACTGAAACACCGGCCATCACGTCCCAGCGGTTTGAAGAGACGAAGGTGACGTCGCCGGGCTTGCATCCGAAGTGTTGCGTGACCAGAGAATAGACCTCCGGCCGCGGCTTAAACATTTTCAACGTATCAACAGACAACAGTGCGTCGAGGTCGCTGCCGATGCCGGCCGCGTCGACGGCCCCTTTGAGCATGGCCGGTGACCCATTCGACAGAATGCCGGTCATGCAGCCCTTCGTCTTTAGCGACTTGAGCGTCGTGCGCGCGTCGGGAAATGCATCGAGCTTGAAGTAGGCGTCCAGCAGCTTGGGCCTGAGCGCTTGGTTCGCGCCGGGAACGAGCACCAACGCGTAATCGAGCGCACGTTCGGTCAATGTCCAGAAGTCCGTGTAGTGCCCGGCAAGGGTGAGCGTCCAGCTGTATTCGAGCTGTTTGGCTCGCCACACGGTCGAGATCCGGTCGGCATCGGGTCCCATCTCCTGCCGATGCCGCGCTATCGCCGCGTGGACGTCGAACAATGTCCCGTAG
>JBEVFG010000176.1:0-7068 GCA_040512415.1 Pseudolabrys sp.
CCTGATCTTCCGACCGCCTTTGCGACCGGCCGCGTCGACGTGATGATCACCTCGGCCTCTACCGGCGTCGACACCAAGTCGCAGGACTATCTGACGCATTACATCGACACGCAGGCCTGGCTGCCGCGCAATATCGTGATCGTGAACAAGGCCGCTTTTGACAAACTCTCTGCTGCCGAAAAGAAAGCAGTCACCGACGCCGCTAAAGCCGCGGAAGATCGGGGCTGGAAATTGTCGATCGAGGAAATGACGATTAAGACCAAGGCGCTGAAAGACGCCGGCATCAAGGTTATGCCGCCGAGCCCGGAGTTGAAGGACGGCCTCGCCAAAATCGGGTCGGCCATCACATCTGAATGGGAGAAATCGGCCGGGCCTGATGGCGCGGCAATGCTTGCGGCCTACAGGAAGTAAGTGCGGCGCGCACTCGACACGCTCTATCGCGCCGCGCTGTGGGCCTCGGCTCTCTGTCTGGTCGCGATCGCGTTGTTGGTCGGCCTGCAGCTGGCTGGACGCCTGCTTGACGGCGCGCTCGCGCTTCTGCACCTGCCGCGCACCGATTTCGTTATTCTCTCGCTCAATGAAATCTGTGGTTATTTGCTCGCCGCGGCGAGCTTCCTCGCGCTCGCGGGCACGCTAAAAGCCGGTGCGCATATTCGCGTCACAATGGTACTTGCTGCGCTCAGCGAGCGCGCCCGTTATCTCGTCGAGCTTTGGGCGTTCGGTTTTGCGGCAGCATGCGCCGCTTATATGACGGGCCATCTAGCCAATTTCGCGTGGGTGTCATTCTTTTTCCATGAAGTGTCCGCGGGCGTCATCCGTGTGCCGCTGGTCTACCCACAGGCGGCAATGGCGGTTGGCTCGCTGATTCTGACCGCAGCATTGGTCGACGAGTTTTTCATTGTTCTAAGCCGGGGCCGTCCCACGTTTCGCGCTGCGGAAGATGCGATCACTCTCGGGAAAGAAGGCTAGCGATGTCCGTCGTCGGGCTTTCACTCGTGCTTATGCTTCTTCTGTTTCTAATTCTGGGCTCTGGCGTCTGGATCGCGATTGCGCTGGCAGTGTGTGGTTTTGCAGCGGTGCTCACCAAAGTGGCGACGCCGGCCGGCCAGGTGCTCGCGACATCCATGTGGACTGCTTCGAATTCGTGGGATCTGACGGCGTTGCCGATGTTCATCTGGATGGGCGAGATTCTTTATCGCACCAAATTGTCCGACGATATGTTCGAAGGCTTGGCCCCGTGGCTGCAGAAATTGCCGGGGCGCCTGCTGCACGTGAACGTGATTGGTTGCGCGATTTTCGCCGCTGTGTCCGGTTCATCGGCCGCTACCTGCGCCACCATCGGCCGCATCGCGCTGCCGGAATTGCTCAAGCGCGGCTACGACGAACGCATGGCGATCGGAACGCTTGCCGGCTCGGGGACTCTTGGTCTGCTCATTCCGCCCTCGATTATCATGATCGTCTATGCCACCGCGACCGACCAGTCGATCGCGCGGCTGTTCATTGCCGGGGTCATCCCGGGGATTGTGCTCGCCGGACTTTTTATGGGCTTCATCGTGGTCTGGGCGCTGTTTAACAAAGCGCGCATGCCGCCGCCCGAACCGCCGGTGCCGCTTCGCGAACGTGTCTACGCATCGCGGCGGCTTATTCCGGTGACGCTGCTAATCCTCGGCGTGATCGGATCGATCTATGGCGGGCTGGCATCGGCGACGGAAGCTGCTGTCGTCGGCGTATTCCTGGCGCTGGGATTAAGTTGGTGGTCCGGGACGCTGACGAAGCAAGGGTTTGTCGACTCACTGATGGGCGCGACGCGCACCAGTTGCATGATCGCTTTTATTCTTGCAGGCGCCGCATACCTCACCGCAGCGATGGGATTTACCGGGATCCCGAGCGCGCTTGCGGAATGGATGAGCGGATTCAATATGCCCCCGTGGGCGCTCCTCACCGTCCTGACCGCGTTTTACATCGTGCTTGGCTGTTTCCTGGACGGCATTTCGATGGTCGTGCTCACGACTTCGATCATCATTCCGCTGGTGACGAAAGCCGGTTTCGACCTGATCTGGTTCGGCATCTACATTGTGCTGGTCGTCGAGATGGCGCAGATCACGCCGCCGGTCGGCTTCAACCTCTATGTCCTGCAGGGCATGACCGGCCGAAATATTTTCACCATAGGCGCTTATGCGCTGCCGCTGTTCTTTCTCATGTGCGTGGCCGTGTTTCTTGTGGCCGCATTTCCCGGCCTTGCGCTCTGGCTGCCGTCGACGATGCTTGACGCGCGCTAGCGGCGCGCGACCTGCATGTGCTGGCCGATGACGACCACCACGACGACGGCGGCCGCGTAAAGCAGCGTCGACAATTCGAAACGTTCGCCGTTCACCGGGATCGACAGGGCGACGATTACGAAAGGCTGCAGCAACATCAATTGACCTGCGCGCGCCACCCCGGCCATTGCCATCGCGGCGTTGAAGACGAAAAACGCAAAGAACTGGCTGACGAAGCTGACATAGGTGAGGCCGGCCCATGCCGGTGCCGGCACGCCGGCAAGCGAAGCCGGCCAGAAAATGTAGGCGGCAATGATCGACAGCGGCAGGAATGACGCCACCTGCCAGGAAATCACTTCCCAGCCCGGTCGCGTGCGGCTCAGCCGGCCCGATAACGTATAGCCGAACGCGCCCGAGAGCACCGTGCCGAGCAGATAGATGTCGCCGAGCTGGATTGTGTTGGCGGCGCTTTGCCGCACCATGAAGACAACAACGATGGCAGCGCCCACGATGCTTGCGAGCCAGAAGCCGGCGCTCGGCCGCTCATGCGCGACAAGCGCGGCGGCTGCCGCGGTTGCAAGCGGAATGATTCCGAGCACGACGCCGCCATGGGACGCTGGCACGTGCGCCATTGCCAGCGCCATGAACACCGGAAAGCCGATGATCGTGCAGATGCCGGCCAAAACGAATTCAAGCCACGATGCGCGCGGCGGAATCGGCCGCCGCAAAACGAGCAGCAGCGCAAGCCCGGTGCATCCGGCAATGGCTGCGCGTGCCGCCGAGAGAAAGAACGGATCGAAGGCGACGACCGCGAGGCGCGTCGCCGGAAGCGTGCCGCCGAATAACAGCACGCCGGCAATGCCAAGCGCTATTCCGAATCGTCCGCGGGAAGTCCTCATGCGGGAGGCGGACGCTAGCCTTTAGCGCGCTGCTCCACCAGCAGAGTGAAGTGATTGAGCGATCTGCGAAAGTGATGGTCGCAAAATTGGCGGGAGCCCGGCGGTTTTGCCGCCGAGCCCCCTTACAACGTATCAGCCGGCCTGTAAGCCGGGTTCTGTATGGCCTGCGGCGCGAGCCGCAAACGTGACGGCCATTCCTCTTGCACGCCGGTTGCCCGGCGCATCAAGCAACCTACCCGAACGGCTGATCCGGACAGATCCGGGATTGCTCCCGCGCCGTTCCTATTCGGTCTTGCTCCCGGTGGGGTTTGCCGTGCCGCTTCCGTCGCCGGAAACGCGGTGCGCTCTTACCGCACCGTTTCACCCTTGCCGCGGCTAAACGCAACACGCCGAGGCGGTCTGTTCTCTGTGGCACTGTCCCTGGGCCGGCCCCGAAGGGCTCATCCCGCCGGACGTTATCCGGCACCGTTTGTCCGTGGAGCCCGGACTTTCCTCCCCGGCCGCCTTTCGGCATTGGCGCGGGGCGGCCGTCCGGCCGACTGACGGGATAGGAATGGTGATACGCGCCGGTCAGGTCAAGGCCAGCCGTGCCACAGCCTTAAAGACCTCTAAAACCGGCACCTTTGCGCGGCTAGCGGGGCGGCGCCGGCCGCGTTTCGATCAGTGCGCGCAACGTCAGCAGCGTCGAAGGGTCAACAAAGCCGTCGACCCGCGCCTGCCGGAAATGCCGCTGGAATGCTGTCACCACCTCGCGTGTCGCATCGTCGAAAGTTGCGGTTTCCACCAACCCGTAGCCGTAGGACCGCAGCGCGCGCTGCAGCCGCGTCACCGCGTCGCCGCGGTCGCCGGGCCTGAGACCGGATCCTTCAAGGTCGAGAGGCGCGGCGCGCACCCAGTGACCGACACCGGATTCACTCAGCAGGCCCCACGGAAATTTCTCGCCGGGATCCTGCTTGCGGGCGGGCGCGACGTCGGAATGGGCGAGGATGCGGTCGGCGCTGATCGGCCCGCGCCGGGTGATGATCGACCTGCACAGCGAGATGACGGCCGCAGTCTGACGCAACGGAAAATCCGGATAGCCGAACTCATGGCCCGGATTGACGATCTCGATGCCGATCGAGGAGGAGTTGATGTCGGTCTCGCCCGCCCAGGACGATTCACCCGCGTGCCACGCGCGCCACTCCTCAAGCACGCACTGTATAATTCTGCCATCTTCGAACACGACGTAGTGCGCGGATACCTCGCTCTGCGCCGCGGTGAGGCGCTGCAACGCCGCCTCGCCGGTCTGCATTCCGGTGTAGTGCAGCAAAATCATATCGGGCGTGCGATTGTCCTTGCGTGCGTCGAAATTCGGCGAAGGCGCTATATCGGCGACAATGAACGAATCCGGCTGAAAAACAGACTTCAAGAGAGACATGGGCCGGAACACACTGGTGCATGGAAACAAAGGCCGGGCATCATTCACCGCGGCCATTCGAAAAAGCAAGCTTGGAGAAAAGCGGCTGGCATTGCGATTACATACCCTCGAGAAGGCGAAGCCCCAGAATTGGAGGCAGGCCGGTTTGTTGAATTTTGCGGGCGGCTGTTTCGACGTCGTAAGGAACGCGCACATAGACCAGAACATTTCGTTCGGTCTCGAGCGCGCCGTAGCAGGCCGCCGGATTCCCGTCGCGGGGTTGGCCCACCGAACCGATCACCCCGACCCATCTTTCTTGCATGCGCAGCGAAATTTCGATCGCCGGCGCCGGAATTATCCCCGAGAGTTGCCGACTGGCCAGTAAGCGGTAGAGCTGCGGCACATGCACATGACCGCAGAACGTCGCTTGCGCGCGCGTCGCGGCAAAGCAGGCCGACGCATCTTCGGCGCTGGTGATGTAGTCCCAGCCGGCGGGGTCGTGCGCACTTGCGTGTACGAATAGTCTGTCATTGTCGTCAAAGGTCAGCGGCAACCGCGCAAGAAAGTCGCATTGTGCGGCGGTGAGCTGGGACCTCGTCCAATCAATGGCCGCGGCCGCAACCGCATTCATGCCGTCGGTGCCCGACGCAATGGCATCGTCATGGTTGCCGAGCAGCGCAGTCGCACCCTTCTCGACCTCGCGCAGAACGGTGTCGACCGCAAAGCCGGGATCGGCGCCGTAGCCCACGTAATCGCCGAGGAAGATGAAACGCGTGATGCCGTTGCCGCGGGCATGACTAAGGCAGGCCTCCAGCGCCTCGCGGTTGGCGTGAATGTCGCTGAACAACCCGATCCACATGTCCGTCTCACGAAGCTGGAATTCGGCAACGTTTCTTTAAGTTTAACCGCCGTTAATGGGACCGATCTGCGACAACGCCGTGCGTCGCGTTGGATTGGGGCCGATTTGTTGACGGTCACGTAATCCCATGATATCCCACGACTTCCCAGTATGGGACGCCTTCCGTGCGAGCCGTGCATCCGGCCGCCCGGTAAGCTTGAGGGCTTCTCTTAATACAACCCTTGATTGTGTCGAGTGGGTATGGGGTGCGGCGTATGGACCGTTTCGTGGCGAACTTCACGCTGCGGCTCGACTCCAAGGGGCGCGTGTCGATCCCCGGTGCATTTCGCGCGGTGCTCGTCCGGGATGGCTTCGAGGGTCTCTATTGTTATCCGGCGCTGGACTGCCCCGCGATCGATGCGGGCGGTCGCGCGTTGATAGCGGAGATCGAGGCGTTGATCGGGCGCTTTGGGTCGTTTTCGGAAGAGCGCGAGCGGCTCGCTCTGGCGCTGTACGGAACGAGCGAGACCCTGAAAGTCGATGGAGAGGGGCGGGTGGTGTTGAGCGAGAACCTGAAGCGCCACGCAGGAATTACCGACACGGTGTCATTCGTCGGTCTCGGTCAGAAGTTTCAGATCTGGGAGCCCGGGCGTTTCCAGAAAGAGCTCGCGGAGGCCACCCAAAAGGTGCGCGCGCTCAAAGGGCAGCTGAGTTCCCAGGTGGCGGCGCGCAGCGCGCCTGGAGCACGGGAATGATGGCGGGCGGCGGCGGCTCGGTTGTCGCTGGCGGACCAGCCCTCCACATTCCCGTGCTCGGCCGCCAGGCTGTCGGTTTCCTCAATGTCCGCAACAGCGGCGTCTATATCGACGGTACCTTCGGTGCCGGCGGCTATACGCGCGCCATTCTTGCGGCCGCCGACTGCAAGGTGATTGGCATCGACCGCGATCAGACCGCGATCGCGCTGGGCGCGGACCTGGTCGAGCAGGCGGGCGGCCGCCTGACCCTGAACGAAGACCGGTTTTCCAATCTCGACGCCATTGCGCGCGATGCCGGGCACGAGACGGTCGACGGCATCGTGCTCGATCTTGGCGTCTCCTCGATGCAACTTGATAGCGGCGAGCGCGGCTTCTCGTTCCGCCACGATGGGCCGCTCGACATGCGCATGAGCCGCGACGGCGCGACCGCCGCCGATGTGGTCAACAGCGCGAGCGAGCGGGATCTCGCCGGTATCATTTTCACCCTGGGCGAAGAGCGGCATTCGCGCGCGATCGCTCGCGCCATCGTCAATGCGCGCATCATTGCGCCAATCGCGACGACGCATGAGCTTGCCCAGATCGTGGCAACCATCGTTCGCCCGCGTGCCGGCGATATCCATCCGGCGACGCGCACGTTCCAGGCCCTGCGCATTTTTTTGAACGATGAGCTCAGTGAACTGCTTGCTGCACTGCAGGCGGCTGAGCGGATTCTCAAGCCCGGTGGGCGGCTGGTGGTGGTGTCATTTCATTCACTCGAGGACCGGATCGTCAAAACCTTCCTTGCGGACCGTGGCGATACCCGCGGCGGCTCCCGCCATGCACCGGAAGTGAGGCGCCATGCGCCAACGTTCGGGGTTCTCACCAAGCGTCCGCTGACGCCCGAAGAAGATGAAGTTGCCAGCAACCCGCGCGCACGTTCGGC
>JBEVFG010000177.1:0-2979 GCA_040512415.1 Pseudolabrys sp.
CAAAGGTGCAAGAGGCGGCATCATCGAACGTCCATCTTGAATAATTGTCAAAGAAAGAAGAGACGCGCCGAGACGATTTCTGCTCATCCTAATAGCACGATTCATGTTCGGCGAAACCCGAAAGCGGGATTGATACAAAACGATACGATTCGATATTCGTCGCCGAATGCGTGCCGCGACGTTTGCTTTCGGATGGGTGAAGCGCGCGGGCTGCGAAAATCGCGCCCGGTCAAATCCACCCATTTTTCCACAGTTGCCAAGGCTGCCGGACGCATTCTATCGATCGCGGCGCATCAAGCGCCCGCGACAGCCGATCAGTCGCGAGGTCTGGTCCACGCATATTGCGGATTTTCATTCATGGGATTCGACCGATGATCGCATACTTCAAATATACGTTTCCGTTCGGGATCGCCGTCGTGATCGGTCTTGCGCCGACGCAAGGCTTCGCACAGGCGCCCTCCGATGCGCAGCGCAGCGCCATCAGGTCCGCGTGCCGCTCGGACTACATGGCGCATTGCTCGAGCGTGCAGCCGGGCGGCGCGGCCGCGCTGCAATGCCTGCAAAAGAACATCGCGAGCCTGTCGTCGGCCTGTCAGACCGCGGTGAAGGCGGTGTCGCCCGCAACGGACGCCACGCCGGCCACGGACGTCAAGCTAGCCCCGACAAAGCCTGTGACCGCGAGCGTGCGTGCCGCGCCGGCCGCAACCGAGACGACGGCCGTGGCGATACCTGCTGCGCCTGCAGCTGCCACTGCGACGGCGGCTGCGCCGGTATCGGCCGTATTGGTATTGCGGCCGCTGCGACCGCTCGAAGAGGTCAGGATCGTCAATGCCGCCTGTGGTGCAGATGCCCGGGCCTTTTGCAGCGCGGTCGAGCCGGGTGGCGGGCGCGTCGCGCGCTGTCTTGCGACAAACGCCGCGTCGCTATCGTCCGCGTGCAGGAGCATGCTGGCGCAATTCGCGGCGCGGTAGAACGATTTCAGAAATCTAATTTGCACAACTAAGGAGTTTGCCATGCGGTTTGTTCTTTCAACTGTGATTGCTGTTTTCATCCTGGCTTTGACGCCGTTTCTTGCGATCTCCGATGCCAATGCCGTGGTTTGCGCGCGCGGTGTCTACCGCGCCGGTTGTGCGGGAGCCGGCGGCGCCGTCGTCGTCCGCAGGCCGCCGGTTGCCGCGTGCAGAACCGTCATCGTCAACGGCGTGGCGGTGCGCCGCTGCGTTTGATCAGTTGTCGAAATCGATCGATTTGATTTGGTGATCGCGACGCGCAGACTTGTCTGCGCGTCGCATTTTACTTTGCGTGAAGCCAAAGTAATTTGTATTTAACGATAGCCTCGCCATGGTGCGGGTGTGCTTGTGACCTGTGCGATGCGATGGGAGAAGGCCATGTCGTTTTGGCGTGCGGTGCGTGCTGCAGCGCTTGCGGTTGTGGTCGTCACGGTCGGAGGATCCGCGGTGCGCGCCGGTGGCGTGAAGGACGAGATCGCACCGACCGGCAAGCTGCGGGTCGCGATTGCGATCAGCCCCGCCGGCGGAGCGTTCTGGTGCACCCGGACCGAGAACGGTTACGCCGGCGTCCCGGTCGATCTCGGCCGCGCGATGGCCGCGCAGCTCGGCGTGCCGGTTGAATATGTCGTGCACGACAATTCAGGTGAGATCACCGAGGCTGCATCGCGGGGCAGCTGGGATGTCGCATTCCTGCCGAAGGATGCCGAGCGCGAGAAGCGGATGTCGTTCGGCCCGATCTATGAGGTCGCGGACGCGACCTACATCGTCAAGGCGGGCTCCAGGGTGACGAATTTCGCGACGCTCGACCAGGCGGGAACCGAGGTCGCCGCCGTCAGGAACACGACCACGATGCGCGGCGCGCAGGCGCATCTGAAGAAGGCGACGGTCACGGGCTACAATACGTTCGAGGAGATTACCTGGCTGCTCAGGGCTGGTGAGATCGAGGCCTTCGCGTTGTCGCGCGATCAGCTCAACGCGCTGGCCAGGCAGCTTCCGGGCACGAAGGTGCTTGACGAGACCTTCAAGAAGACCGTCACTGCCGCCGCCGTGCCGCTGAACCATCCGCAGTCGCTCGCCTTCGTCACCAAGTTCATGACGGACGCGGTCGCGAACGGCGTGTTGCGCAAGGCCTACGACAATAACGGGCTGAAGGAGACGCAGATCCGGACGCAATAGGGCGATGGCCCGGCCTTGCGCACCGGGCCGGACGTTGTTGACTAGTTGGTCGAGCCCGTCACGATCGGATCGAGCCCGCTGTTCACGATCATCTCGCGGGCAACGGGAGAGGCAAGGAACCTGATCAACGCCTTGCCGGCCTCCGGCTCCTTCGACACCGTGGCGATGCCGGCGGAGAATACCGTGATCTTCTGCAGGTCGTCCGGGAGCGGGCCGACGATGTCGATTCCCTTTACCGGCTTCAACTCGCTGATCTGCTGAAAGCCGAGCTCGGCCTCGCCCTTGGCAACGATCTCGCCGACCGGAGTCGCCGGGATCATCTTCGCCTTGTCCTTCATCTGCTCCTTCAGCCCGAGCTTGTCGAACATCTCGGTCGAGACGTAGACGCCGCTGGCGCTGTCGGAATAGGCGACCGATTTTGCCGCCAGCAGCGCCCGCTTCACCGCGTCTGAGGTTGCGATGTCCGGATGCGCCGCGCCTGCTTTCACCGCGATGCCGATCGGAGAGTTCACCAGATCGATGCGGCTGTCGGCCTTGACCTTGCCGGCCTTGACGAGGTCGCCGAGCGCATAGCCGACCATGATCAGCACGTCGGCGGGCTCGCCGCGCTCCAGCCGCACCGGGATCGCGTTCGTGGTCGTGCCCATCGAGGGTCCGTAAGCGATGATGACCTTGTTGCCGGTTGCGCGCTCGAACTCCGGCGCCAGCGTGGTGACCGCTGCGCTCAGGCCGCCCGAGATCATGACGTGGATCTCGGCAGCGCCGGCGCCTGTCGTGAATGCAAGCGCAGCCA
>JBEVFG010000178.1:0-10611 GCA_040512415.1 Pseudolabrys sp.
CCTGACTCTGCTGTCCGTGTCCCTCTATCTGGTCGAGTGGATGCGCCATATGAGCACGGTCGAGGCTGGTCGCTGATCCCCGATAAGGCTGCCGGCCGGAACTTCTATCCCTTCGACATGAATTTCCTCGGCAAGGTCGCGACACGCATCATCAATGAAGTCAAAGGCGTCAACCGCGTGGTCTACGATGTGACCTCTAAACCGCCAGGCACGATCGAGTGGGAGTAGGCATGTCGGTCACCATCTACGGCATCAAGAACTGCGACACGATGAAGAAGGCGCGTGCTTGGCTCGACAAGCATGGCGTCGCCTATGCTTTCCACGACTATAAGACTGCAGGCATCGAACGGGCGCAGCTCGAGGAGTGGTCGAAGAAGATCGGTTGGGAGACGCTGCTCAATCGGGCAGGGACGACCTTCAAGAAACTACCCGACAGGGACCAGGACGGCATCACGCAGGCAAAGGCGCTCGCCCTGATGCTCAAGCAGCCGTCGATGATCAAACGGCCCGTCCTGGAGGCGGGTAGGGGGAAATTGCTGGTCGGCTTCAAGCCAGAGCAGTACGCAGCAACATTGGGCTAACTAGCACAATAGAAGCAACGCATTTACTGGCGGTTTTGCGAGGCCGGCCCTTGATCCTGCCTGCTTTCCCTGCCACATGCCGCCCATGAACAAGCCGATGGCCACATCCGATTCGATCCCGGCGACCCCGCTTGCGGCGGAGGTCGACCGTCGGCGCACATTCGCGATCATTTCCCATCCGGACGCGGGCAAAACAACGCTGACGGAAAAGCTGCTGCTCTTCGGCGGCGCCATCAATCTCGCCGGCCAGGTGAAAGCAAAGCGGGATCGCCGCTCGACGCGCTCGGACTGGATGGCGATCGAGCGCGAGCGTGGCATTTCCGTCGTCACATCGGTGATGACATTCGACTACGATGGACGGGTGTTCAATCTGCTCGACACGCCGGGCCACGAGGACTTTTCGGAGGACACCTACCGGACGCTCACCGCCGTTGACTCCGCAGTGATGGTGATCGACGCCGCCAAGGGCATCGAGGCGCGCACACGCAAGCTTTTCGAGGTCTGCCGGCTTCGCGATATTCCGATCATCACGTTCATCAACAAGATGGATCGCGAAAGCCGCGATCCATTCGAGCTGCTCGACGAGATCGAAAAGACGCTGGCGCTCGATACCGCGCCGATGACCTGGCCGATCGGTCGGGGCCGCGATTTCGGCGGCACTTACGACCGATCGACCGGCGAGATGCGTCTTGTCAGCGAGGACGCAAAAACGGTTGAGCGGCAAGCGCTAGACCTGCCGGGACTCGCGGCTAAAAATTCCATGCTCGACGCAAATGCGATTGCCGATGAGCTCGCGCTGGTGAAGGAGGCCTGCCGGACATTCGACTTCAAGTCATTTCGCGAAGGCCATCTGACGCCGGTATTCTTTGGCTCGGCATTGAAGAATTTCGGCGTCAAAGATCTGCTGGACTCGCTCGCGTCCTTTGCGCCGGCACCACGCGCGCAGGTCTCCAACGTGCGAACGGTCGACGCGCACGAAAATGCGATGACGGCGTTCGTTTTCAAGATCCAGGCCAACATGGATCCAAACCACCGCGACCGCATCGCGTTTGCGCGGCTTTGCTCGGGAAAACTCAGGCGGGGCATGAAGGCAAAGCTCACCCGCACGGCAAAACCATTAACGCTGTCCACGCCGCAATTTTTCTTTGCGCAGGATCGCGCACTTGCGGAGGAGGCTTATGCCGGCGATGTCGTCGGCATCCCCAATCACGGCACGCTCCGCATCGGTGACACGCTCACTGAAGGAGAGGACATCGCATTTCTGGGCGTTCCGAATTTCGCACCCGAAATCCTGCGTCGTGTAAAGCTGGCTGACCCGATGAAGGCCAAGAAACTGAAAGAGGCGCTGCAGCAGATGGCGGAAGAGGGAGTCGTGCAGGTGTTCCGCCCGCTTGACGGTGCGCCCGCGTTGGTCGGCGTTGTCGGGCCACTTCAGCTCGACGTGCTGAAGGTGCGGCTGTCGGAGGAATACGGTCTCGACGTCGGCTTCGAGCAGCCTGAATTTCAACTGGCGCGCTGGATCTCCTCGGACGATGGCAAAAAGCTCGAAGAGTTTGTGCAGGCCAACTACTCAAGTTGTGCGGAAGACCTCGATGGCGACAAGGTCTTCATGGCGCGCAATCAGTTCATCCTCGATTACACGCAAGAACGCGCTCCGGGGATGTCATTTACCGACATCAAGGACGTGAAAGGCCGGGCGGCAGCCTAGTTTATTTTCACATTCGCTGCCTTGATGACCGGCGCCCAACGGGAAATTTCGCCATCCATTCGCGCGCGCAATTCGTCTGGCGAGGAGCCGACCGGCTCCATCAACTGAGTGGCCAGCTTTTCGCGCATGGCCGGCTGCTTGATGATCTCGGAAACATCCTTGCTGATCTTCTCGGCGACCGATTTCGGCGTGCCCCCCGGCGCGATCAGGCCATTCCAGGCATCGGCTTCCACGTCGATGCCGGCCTCCTTGAGAGTTGGAACGTCCGGCAAGTAAGGCGAGCGGTGGGCCGTGGAAACGGCCAGAATTTTAACCGCGCCCGCTTTGGCCTGTGGCGTCACCGCAATCGCCGGAAGACAAGCCATCTGGGCGTCATTTCGGATCACCGCGGTGACGGCCTGCGGCGAACTGGCATAGGGCACGTGCACAAGTTGAGTGCCGGCTTTGATCGCGATTGCTTCCATCGCGAGATGAGACAGAGAGCCGTTTCCGATGGAAGCGAAATTGTATTTGCCGGGATCCTTCTTCAGGAGCGAAACGAGCTCCGCGACGGAATTGACACCAAGGTCTGGGTTGACTGCAAGCACACTTGGCTGCGTGACCAGCTGGGTGATCGGCGCGATATCTTTATGAGGATCGTAGGGAAGTTTCGCGAACAACAGTGTGTTGATGGCGAGCGGGCCGCCTATACTCACGCCGATGGTCGAGCCGTCGGGCGCGGCCTTTGCGACGGCATCGGTGCCGAGATTGCCGCTCGCGCCGGGCTTGTTCTCCACGACGAAAGAGCTCGTGGGGTATTTTTGCTGCAGGCCGTCCGCAACCAGGCGCGCCACGATGTCCGGCGTTGATCCCGCGCCGAACGACACGATAATTCGCACGCTTTTCCCCGGCCAGTCCTGCGCCGGCGCAGGCGCCGCGGCCGCGAATAGAAACAAAAGTGCCGTGACGGCATATTTCGGAAGCCGATATATTGAAAGCATTAAGCTGCGACCTATTTGGGCGCGACTTGCATTGAGGGCCGCTATCCTCTACTGCGGCGACAACCTAACGGGAGTGTAGCATGGGTCTGGGCATTCTCATTCTCGGTCTGGCGGTTTTCCTCGCAACGCATGTGTTCGTCTCGTTTCGCGAGGCGCGCGCCAGCGTCATCGGGCGGGTAGGGTTGCCCCTATACCGCGGCCTGTTCGCGATCGTATCACTTGTAGGCCTTGCGCTTATCATTTGGGGTTACGCGCAATATCGCGCGCATGACCTGATTCAGCTTTGGTCTCCTCCCGCTTTCATGCGCCATATCACCGCCGGCTTAGTGCTGTTCGCGGTGATTTTCTTCGTCGCTGCCTTCGTCCCAAGCCACATCAAGACCAGGCTCAAGCATCCCATGTTGGCCGGGGTGAAGGCGTGGGCACTGGCGCATCTGTTGTCGAATGGTGACCTCGGTTCCATATTGCTGTTCGGTACGTTCCTGGCTTGGGGTGTGTACGCCCGCATCGCCGCCAAGCGCCGGGGCGACATTGGTGCTGCAGCGAAGTCCGCTCCGGACGGTTGGACGAATGACATCAGTGTCGTGGTTCTCGGAGCCGCCATATTCCTTGCGCTCGGGTTCTGGTTCCATCCTTACGTGATCGGCGTACCGGTGTTCGGGAGGTAGCGCGTGTCGGTTCAGGACGAGATCAGGCGGCTCACCGCGCCGGATATTCGTGCGCGCAAAGGCGGCGAGCCGATTGTGTGCCTCACCTCATATCACGCGCACACCGCCCGCCTCGTCGACAAGTATTGCGATGTCATTCTGGTCGGTGACTCGCTCGGCATGGTGATGCATGGAATGGAGACGACGGTTCCGGTCACGCTCGACATGATGATTCTGCAAGGTCATGCAGTGATGCGCGGGTCACGGCGGGCCCTTGTTGTCGTCGATATGCCGTTCGGCTCGTACGAAGAATCGAAAGAACAGGCGTTCATGAATGCCGCACGCGTGCTGAAGGAAACGGGTTGCGGCGCGATCAAGGTCGAGGGCGGAAAGCGCATGGTGGAAACGATCCGGTTTCTCACCGAGCGCGGCGTTCCCGTCATGGCGCATGTCGGACTGACGCCACAGGCGATCAACACCATCGGCTCGTTTCGTGCGCAGGGCCGCGATGAATCCGACTGGGCCCGGATCGAGGAGGATGCGATCGCGGTCGCGCAGGCGGGCGCCTTCTCGGTCGTGATCGAAGCGGTCGCGGAACCGCTTGCGCGCAAGCTCACGGGCGCGGTGACAATTCCGACGATTGGCATCGGAGCCAGTGTTGCCTGCGATGGACAAATTTTGGTGCTCGAGGACATGCTCGGGCTTTCGCCGCGCGTTCCGAAGTTCGTCAAACGCTATGGCACGCTCGGTCCCGGCATCGAAAAGGCGATTTCCGACTATGCCTCCGAGGTCCGCGCGCGGAGTTTTCCCGGGCCGGAGCACGTCTATCCAATGAAAAGCAAGAAGGGGTAAGGCTCTGAAATATTAACGATTGCGGCCTTTGGCTTTGCCTTAGGCGCGCCACATCGTTAGGTTACGGCGCAATTCGGGCCCGGGGGTGGGCTAGGCGGTTGGGAACCATCGTGGCCGATATTTTTCATGAAGTGGACGAAGAAGTCCGGCGCGACCAGCTCAGAAAGCTGTGGGACCGCTATAGTATTTATTTGATCGCCCTCGGTGTCTTGATCGTCGCCGGCATGGCTGGATGGCGCGGGTACGAATATTGGGTTGCGAAGAAAGCTGCTGCCGCGGGCGCGGAATTTGAGGCGGCGATCGCATTGAACGAAGAAGGCAAGCGAGCCGAGGCCGAGGCAGCCTTCGCGAGGGTGGCGACCGAGGCGCCGGCCGGCTATCGCGTGCTCGCGCGCATGCGCGCGGCGGGCGCGCTTGCGCAATCCAAGCCGGCGGACGCTGTGAAAGCCTATGACGAAATTTCTGCTGACACTTCGCTCGGGACCATCTGGCAGGATCTGGCCGCGGTGCGCGCGGGATTGCTGCTTGTCGACACGGCGCCACTGGCTGACCTGCGGCGGCGGCTCGACCCGGTTGCCGAGCCGACGCGGAGTTTCCGCCACACGGCGCGTGAGTTGCTCGCTTTGTCAGCTTGGCGGAACCACGACGTCGCCGCTGCCCGCAAATATCTCGACATGATTGCAGGCGATGCCGAGAGCCCGATCGGCGTCCGCGCGCGTGCGGATGTCCTGTCGGCGTTGATCACAGCGGATGGAAAGAGCTGAACGCATGCGCGCAAGTTCTCGAATCGTTATGCTTGCAACGCTTGCGCTAGCCATACCTGCGCTTGCCGGTTGCGCGGATTTCGATCCGGACAAGCTCGACGTGTTTGGCCTCAACGAAAAGAAGAAATTGCCGGGCGAGCGCAAGGAGCTGTTCCCCGGGGGCGTGCCCGGCGTAACGCAGGGAATCCCACCCGAATATGTGAAAGGCAATCACCCTCCGCCGGAAACGGCGCAAGCTTTGCAGGCTCCCGCGCCTGAGCAGAACAAGGCCGCGGAGGAGGCTGAGCCGGAGAAAAAAGCCGCCGCAGCGGAGCCCGAACCGAAACCAAAGCCGAAGCGCGCCGCAAAGCCGCGCACGGCGTCGCAGCAGCCCGCGCAGGCCGCGAGCCAACCGCAGCAGCAAATGGCGCCATGGCCCCAGCAGAACCCACAGCCCGCGCCGCAACAGCCCCAATCACCGTGGCCGGCGCAGGGGCAGACTACGACGGCACCCTGGCCGTCGTCGCCGCAGCCCGGCACCTTCTCGCGCTGACACGTGTAGCAGGCTAAAAACCCGGGCCGCCTTGTGCGGCCGGACAGTTATTCATGCCATTCACAGTCGCCATTATCGGCCGCCCCAATGTCGGCAAGTCGACCCTCTTCAACAGGCTGGTCGGCCGCCGGCTGGCGCTCGTCGACAACAGGCCGGGCGTCACCCGCGACAGGCGCGAGGGGGAAGGCAGACTCGGCGACATCGACTTCACCGTGATCGATACCGCCGGACTGGAGCAGTCCGCTCCTGAAAGCCTGTCCGGCCGCATGCGGGCCCAGACCGAAGCGGCCATCGAACAGGCGGATGCCGTCTTCTTCATGATCGACGCGCGCGCTGGGCCGATTCCTGCGGATCATGCGTTCGCGGATGTCGCGCGCAAATCGGGCAAACCGGTCGTCCTCGTGGCCAACAAGAGTGAGGGCACTTCCGGCGAAGCGGGTCGGCTCGAGGCCTACGCGCTCGGTCTCGGCGAGCCGATACCAATCTCGGCCGAGCATGATGAAGGCATGTCCGATCTCTACGATGCTCTGCGCGACGTGCTGCCCGAGAACGCGGAAGCTTCCGACATCGGACCGGACGCTGCTCATCCGATCCGCGTCGCTATCGTCGGCCGGCCCAATTCAGGAAAATCCACATTGATCAACCGTTTGATCGGGGAGGAGCGGCTACTCACAGGGCCCGAGGCGGGTATCACGCGGGACGCAATTGCGGTCGAGTATGTCTGGCAGAACCACAAATTTCGGATTTACGACACAGCTGGTTTGCGGCGGCGCTCCCGTGTCGAGGAAAAGCTGGAAAAACTTTCAGTTGCGGACGCGCTCAATGCGGTGCGCTTTGCTGAGGTCGTGGTCGTGTTGCTCGACGTTGAAAATGCCTTCGAAGAGCAGGACCAACGCATTGCAGACATAGTCGAGCAAGAAGGCCGGGCGATCGTCATTGCCGTCAACAAATGGGATCTGAAGGATATAACGGCGGGAGCGATCGGCAAGTTGCGCGAGCAGGCCGAGGAGAAACTTACTCAGCTCAAAGGCGTGCCGTTGGTTGCCGTCTCTGGTCTCACCGGAGAAGGGCTCGACCGGTTGATGCAGGCAATCGTCGACGCCTATGACGTGTGGAACAAGCGCATTCCGACCAGCGGACTTAACCGCTGGTTCGAGCATGCCGTGAGCGCGCATCCGCCGCCCGCGGTTTCGGGACGCTCATTGCGGCTCAACTACATTACGCAAGCCAAGAGTCGTCCGCCCAGCTTTGTGATTTTTTGCACTCGCGCCGATGCCGTGCCCGACGCTTACAAGCGGTATCTGTTGAACTCTTTGCGCGAGACCTTCGATCTTCCGGGCACGCCCATCCGCCTGACGTTGCGCGAGAAAGACAATCCCTACAAAGGCCGCGCGAAACGCAAGCACTGATCGGCGCGAAAGACGGTCGGCTAGGCCGGAGGTTGAAACGACTTCAGCTTGCGGTCGCGATAGTCATAGAGCTTGGCGGACTCCGTGAGGCTCGGCAGGCAAAGCGGCACGATCGCCTTGGCGACCTCTTCGGGTGTCGGCAGCGTCAATGGATCGACGCCTGGGAACGCACCTAGGTACATGCGCGTCCGCGTAGGCCCCGGCCCGAACAAATTGGCTCGTACATTCGTGGTGGCGGTTTCGGCGGCATAAGTGCGCACCAGGACCTCCAGCGCCGCCTTTGACGCTGCGTAAGGCCCCCAATAGGCGCGGCCCAAATGCGCGACCCCTGACGTCAGGAATACCGCACGGCCGGCCAGTGAACGCTGCAGGAGGGCGTCCATGCAACGGATGAGGTGCCAGTTCGCGGTGACATTGACCGCGATCATGTTGTCCCAGTCTTTCGGCTCGTAGTGCGAAAGGGGCGATAGGGTCCCCAATATGCCGGCATTGCCGATCAGCACATCGAGGCGCTGGTAGCGCTCGTTGAGAGCCAGTGCGAGCCGGGCGATGCCGTCGCTGTCCTTCATGTCGAGCGGCACCAGGGTCGCAGAGCTGCCGGCGGCCTTGATCTTGTCGTCCAGCTCTTCCAGCCCGCCGACAGTGCGCGCGACGGCCACGATATGGGCCCCGGCTTGCGCAAGTTCGAGCGCCACCGCAGCGCCAATTCCGCGTGAGGCTCCGGTGACTAAGGCAATACGGTCTGAAAGGGGCCTGGTTGCGCCGGTCATTGGTCCGGCCATGACCGCAATTAGATGGCTTCCGCCAGAAGCGATAACTGGCGCGGGCTAGCTTCCTGCGCGGCCAGATCGGTGAGCGGCGTCGGATAGTCGCCGGTGAAGCAGTGGTCGGTGAACTGCGGCCGCACCGGATCGCGTCTCTCGAATCCCATCGCCCGGTAGATTCCGTCGACCGACAGGAAGGCGAGTGAATCCGCTCCGATAAATTTCCGCATGCCCTCGAGATCGTGGGTCGCCGCGAGCAGTTTGTCTCGTTCCGGCGTGTCGATGCCGTAGTAGTCGGGATGGGTGATCGGAGGCGAGGCTATGCGGAAGTGCACTTCGCGGGCGCCGGCATCGCGCATCATCTGGACGATCTTGCGCGAGGTCGTGCCGCGGACGATGGAATCGTCCACGAGGACAATGCGCTTGCCGCCGACGACGGCGCGATTGGCCGAGTGCTTCATGCGCACTCCTTGATCGCGAATCGACTGTGTCGGTTGAATGAAGGTACGGCCGACATAGTGATTGCGGATAATGCCAAGTTCGTAAGGGATGCCGGACTCCTGCGCGAAGCCGATCGCTGCCGGTACGCCGGAGTCAGGCACGGGAACGATCACGTCAGCCCTGGCCGGCGCTTCACGTGCCAGTTCCGCGCCCATGGTTTTGCGCACGTCGTAAACGTTTCGGCCGCCGACGATCGAATCCGGCCGTGAAAAATAGACGTATTCAAAAATGCAGGGCCGCTGCGCCATCGGTGGGAACGGCTTGTGCGATTGCGCGCCGTCTTCATCGAAAATGACGACTTCGCCGTTTTCGACGTCGCGTACGTATTGCGCGCCGATGATGTCAAGCGCACAGGTCTCGGAGGCCAGGATCGGGCAACCGTCGAGTTTTCCGATGACGAGCGGACGAATGCCGAGCGGATCGCGGGCGCCGACCAATTTCTTGTTGGTGAGGCCGACAAAGGCATAGGCGCCTTCGAGCTGGCGCAAGCCTTCGATGAAGCGATCAACGAAACGGTTGCGCCTGGCTCGAGCGACAAGGTGCAGGATTACCTCGGTGTCGGTGGTCGACTGCATCATGGCGCCCTCATGCACGAGGTCGCGACGCAGCTTAATGCCATTGGTGAGGTTGCCGTTGTGGCCTATGGCAAAACCGCCGCCTTCGAGCTCCGCGAAGAGCGGCTGCACGTTGCGCAGGACGGTTTCGCCGGTAGTTGAATAGCGTACGTGCCCAATCGCGGACGTGCCGGGCAGGCGGTCGATTACCTCACGGCGGGCAAAGGCATCGCCGACGAGACCAAGCCGGCGCTCGGAATGAAATCGCTTGCCATCGAAGGAGACGATGCCAGCTGCCTCCTGGCCGCGATGCTGAAGCGCGTGCAGGCCGAGCGCTGTGATGGCGGCGGCGTCAGGATGGCCGAAAATGCCGAAGACGCCACACTCCTCGCGCAGGCGGTCGGCGTCGGGATCGAACGCTTCGTCGGGCAGGGGCACGAGGTCTCGATTGTCCATTGTCACCGCACACGTGCTCTCGGTTGCGTCAATAGTTCCGACCGCTGGTCGGGATTGCCGTCGGGCGCATCCTGATCGTCAGGCTTCGGTCTCTTCAGCTTCTTTAAGATGGTGCTCTCGGGGTCGTCCGGCAACATCGACATCAGCCATTGTCCCGTGTTTTGCAGCACGACTTTCGACTTGGCGCTGCGCACCCATTCCGGTTGGCCGCGGTCGGGTACCAGCCATGCGAAAAAGAGGAATGCGACGACAACGATGATGAGGCCTCGTCCCAAGCCGAAAAGAAAACCGAGCGTGCGGTCGAGTGCACCGACCCGGCTGTCGAGCACCATGTCGGAAATGCGCGCGGTAATGATCGAGACGACCAGGAGCGTGCCCAGAAAAACGCCGCCGGCCGTTACGGCGGCTGCAGCCATGTCACTGCTGAAGTACTGTTTCGCCGTCGGCAGCAGCCGCGAATACGAATAGAGCGTCACCAAGGCCGCGACGCCCCAGGCGCCGATCGATAGAATTTCGCGCATGAAGCCGCGGATCATGGCGAGCAGTCCCGAGATCAACATGACCGCCAGCAGAATGATGTCGAGCAGCGTGATCGGCATCGGTTGCTCAGGCGCTCCGCGTGCTCAGGCGTTTGCCGTAGCGCCTGGCATGGGGCCACGGCGACGAATCCGGGCCAGCCATAGCGGCTCCGGACAGGGGCGGCAATGTCGACCTTAAGTGCTTAATTTTTAACCCATTTCTGCGCTGGCGGCAGGGTGCCTTGAGGGGCCGCCGAAGCCGGTTTTGATGCGCCGTATATAGCGGGGCGCCGGGGCGCCGTCACCCGTCTTGTCCACCAGTTTTGACGAGCCGGGGTGCTTTAC
>JBEVFG010000179.1:0-14253 GCA_040512415.1 Pseudolabrys sp.
CCGGCATCGGGGCGGGCATTGTCGTTGAGGACAAGGATTATTCGCTCGCGCTGCACTACCGGAAAGCACCGGAGCATGCCGAGCAATTGCGCCGTCACATCGCTGCCGCGCGGACGGCATTCCCTGCCGAGCCGACCGAACTGCTTCTCGGCAAGGCAATGTTCGAAGTCAAACGGCCGGGGATCAGCAAGGGGGAGAGCATCCGCAAACTGATGGCGCACGCGCCATTCAGCGGGCGTATGCCGGTGTTCATCGGCGACGATGTCACCGATGAATCGGTTTTCGAAATCTTGCCCGAGATCGGTGGAAAGGGCTTTAGCGTCGCCCGCTATTTCCCGGGACTCTCCGGTGTTTTCAAGGATTCGGCTCAGGTGCGGCACGCCCTGGATTCGCTGGCCGCAAACGGACGGGCACGCGTATGACCGACTATGGACTCGATCTCGCGGTCATCGGCAATGGCCGCACCGCCGCATTGCTCGAACCGTCGTCGCGGATCGTGTGGTGGTGCCTGCCGCGCTATGACGGCGATCCCGTGTTCTGCCGCTTGCTTTCCGGCGGCGAGGACAAAGGCTTCACCGACGTCGTGCTCGAAGGGCAGGTCGAGGTTCGCTCGAACTATGTCCGCAACACCGCGATCGTGGTGACCGAGCTGATCGACGACAAGGGCGCCGGTGTGCGCATCACCGACTTTGCCCCCCGCTTCCAGATTTACGGGCGTACATTTCGCCCGCCGCAGATCATCCGTATTATCGAGCCGATCGGAGGGATGCCGCGCGTCACCATCCGTTTTCGCACCACGCATCGCTACGGCGAACCGGTTGCATCGCGATCGTCAGGCAGCAATCACATCCGCTACTGGCGCGACGACGTGCCGGTGAGGCTGACGACCGACGCGCCTCTCTCTTATGTCGAGAACGAAGCGTCGTTCATTTTGACGCGGCCGGTGCACCTGGTCTTCGGCACGGATGAGCCATTCGAAGGCTCGCTGGAGACGACTTGCCGCGATTTCTGCGAGCGCACTCGCGATTACTGGCTGGAGTGGGTGAGGCGGCTTGCTTTCTCGATCGACTGGCAGGACGAGATCATCCGCGCCGGCATCACGCTCAAGCTGTGCAGTTATGAGGAGACCGGCGCGATCGTGGCCGCGCTCACCACCTCGATACCTGAAGTGCCGAAATCTGGCCGCAACTGGGACTACCGCTTTTGCTGGATGCGCGACGCCTTCTTCGTCGTGCGAGCGCTAAATCGCATTGGCGCCACACGCACGATGGAAGACTTCATATCGTACATCTTGAGTGTTTCCGCCGGACGGCAGGATGAGGTGCGTCCGCTCTACGGCGTCGTGCACACGGATTCTCTCGAGGAGCGCACAGCGTCGGCGCTTAGCGGCTACGGCGGCGATGGACCGGTGCGCATAGGAAACGCGGCCGTCAACCAGAATCAGCATGATGCCTACGGCAGCATCATCATGGCCGCGACGCCAATGTTCTTCGACCGCAGGCTGCCTCGGCCGGGCGATGCATCGCTTTTTCATACGATCGAGCCGCTCGGCGACCAGGCGGCGAAGCTTGCGCTCAAGCCCGATGCCGGCATCTGGGAGTATCGTGGACGCACGCGCGTCCACACGCATTCGGCCGCAATGTGCTGGGCAGGCTGCCAGCGTCTCGCAGCCATCGCAAACCATCTCAATTTGCCCGAGCGCGCCAACCATTGGAGCGGCATTGCCGACGGCATTGGAGAGGAGGTGCTCAAACGCGCGTGGAACCCTAAGCGGAAGGCGTTTTCGGCCGCATTTGACAGCGAAGATCTTGATGCCAGCGCGCTTCTGCTTGCCGAGCTTGGCTTGGTATCGCCTGACGATCCACGGTTCGTGGCAACCGTCGAGGCCATCGGGCATGAACTTCGGCGCGGTTTTCACGTTATGAGGTATGTCGATGCTGACGATTTTGGCCCGCCGGAATCGGCCTTTTTGATTTGCGGGTTCTGGCTGGTCGATGCATTGTGGGAGATCGGGCGGCGGGACGAGGCGCGCGACATGTTCGTCGACGCGCTTCGAATGCGAAATCGGTACGGCCTTCTGTCGGAGGACGTACACCCCGTGACAGGAAAATTATGGGGGAATTTTCCGCAGACCTATTCGATGTCAGGATTGATCTTGACGGCAATCAAGCTGTCGCGAAGCTGGGGAGACCGGTATTGGCGCGGCTCGTCGTAGTCTCAAACAGGGTCGCTGTGCCTGATCGAGGGGCGCGCCCCGGCGGGCTCGAAGTAGCTATTCGGCCAGCGCTCAAGCGGCACGGCGGCCTGTGGTTTGGTTGGAGCGGCCGCGTCGCCGAAAATACGCCGCGCGCCGTTAAATCCGTGACGCACGACAACATCACCTACGCGACAGTCGACCTGAACAAGGACGACTATCAGGAATTCTACAACGGCTTCGCCAATCGCGTGCTGTGGCCGATCCTGCATTACCGGCTTGACCTTGCCGAATTCACCCGGCGCGATCTCGGCGGCTATTTCCGGGTCAATCAATACTTCGCCACGCAGCTTGAATCACTGCTGCAGCCGGACGACGTTATCTGGGTCCATGACTACCATTTGATTCCGTTGGCTAAGGCGTTGCGTGATCGCGGCCGCAACAACAAGATTGGGTTCTTCATCCATATTCCGTTCCCGCCGCCTGAAATCCTCGCTGCGTTGCCAAATCACGACCAGCTCATTCCAGCGCTCTGCCACTACGATCTGGTCGGCTTCCAGACCGAAGTCGATGCTGCCAATTTCTCGCGTTACATCGCCAATGAGTGCGGATTGCCTTGGGCAAGCGGCAATAGCTTCCACTTTGGCAATCGTGTGGTGCAGGTTGGCACCTTTCCGGTCGGCGTTGAGACTGAGGCGTTCGCACGGCTCGCCCGCCGCGCCGTTGAAACGCATTTCGTCCGTGAGGTGCTGGAGAGCCTCTCTGGCCGCGCCATGATTATCGGTGTCGACCGGCTCGACTACAGCAAGGGGATCCCCGAGCGCATGTTCGCGTTCGAGCGCTTCCTCGCCAACTTTCCCGACTGGCGCGGCAAAGTCACTTATCTCCAGATCACACCGCGCAGCCGCACCGGCATTCCCGAGTATGCCGACATGGGGCGCGCGGTCGGAGAGGCGGTGGGACGGATCAACGGCGCATACGGCGAGGCATCATGGACGCCGGTGCGCTACATCAACAAGGCGCATAGCCGTACGGCGCTTGCGGGTCTCTATCGCGCCGCCCGCGCCGGCCTGGTCACGCCTTTGCGCGACGGCATGAACCTCGTCGCAAAGGAATTTGTCGCCGCGCAGAATCAGGACGATCCGGGCGTGCTCATCCTCTCGCGTTTTGCAGGCGCCGCGCACGAATGCGCAGCCGCCCTGCTGGTCAATCCCTACGATCCGGAAGGTGTCGGCAATGCAATCAATCGTGCCTTGTCGATGCCGCTCGAAGAGCGCCGCCAGCGTCATGCCGCCACCTTCAAAGTGCTGGTGCGCAATGATCTCAGCCATTGGGCTGATCGTTTCCTGCGTATGCTCGATCATCCTCCGGGCAGCGCCGATGCGCTGCCACTCGCGCGCGCAGCCGGCCGGCGCTGAACGTGCCCGGCTCACCGCCTCAAAGAGCAGGCATCACGCCTTGGTCCGCCGCAGGTCGGGAGGAGTTGCTTCGCCGACCAGCGACTTGAGTGCAGCATCGAGTGGCAGCACGTCCTGACTGTCCTTGCCGAGACGGCGAATAGAGACCGTGCGCTCGGTAGCTTCTTTCTTTCCAACAACGAGCATGACGGGGACCTTCGCGAGCGAGTGCTCGCGAACCTTGTAGTTGATCTTCTCATTTCGAAAGTCGGAGTCCGCGCGAAGTCCGAGCTTGCGCGCGGCAATCACCACCTCGCGCGCATAGTCGTCGGCATTCGACGTGATGGTGGCGATTACCGCTTGCTTGGGCGAGAGCCACAGCGGCAGGTGGCCGGCATAGTGCTCGAGCAGGACGCCAAGGAAGCGTTCCATCGATCCGCAGATGGCGCGGTGGATCATCACCGGTGTTTTCTTTGAACCATCGGCAGCGATGTAAAAGGCTTCGAAACGCTCCGGCAGATTGAAATCGACCTGGGTCGTCCCGCATTGCCAGTCGCGGCCGATCGCGTCGCGCAGCACGTATTCGAATTTCGGCCCGTAGAAGGCACCTTCCCCGGGGTTGATCGCGGTCTTGATGCGCTGGTTGTGGCCCTGCGCCTCAATGCGCTTGAGCACGTCGCGCATGATGTTTTCGGCGTGATCCCAGGCCTCGTCGGAGCCGACGCGTTTTTCCGGACGCATGGAGAGTTTCACGGTGAGGTCGCCGGTGAATCCGAAATCGGTATAGGTCGACAGGATCAGATCGTTGATCTTCAGGCACTCCTCGGCCATCTGTTCTTCCGTGCAGAACACGTGCGCATCGTCCTGGGTGAAGCCCCGAACGCGCAGGAGGCCATGCAGGGCGCCCGAGGGCTCATAGCGGTGTACGGCGCCGAATTCGGCAAGTCGCAAAGGTAGATCACGGTAGGACTTAAGACCGTGCTTGAAGATCTGGATGTGGCCGGGGCAATTCATCGGCTTGATCGCGAAGATGCGCTCGTCTTCGGTTTCTTCGCCGGCAGAGGTCGCCTGGAACATGTTTTCTCGGAACCAGCCCCAGTGGCCCGAGGTCTCCCATAGCGACTTGTCGAGCAGTTGCGGCGCGTTGACCTCCTGGTAGTCGTCCTTCAGTCGCCGCCGCATATAGGCGACGATCTCCTGGAAGACCGTCCAGCCGTTGGCGTGCCAGAACACCGTGCCCGGGCCCTCTTCCTGGAAATGGAAGAGGTCCATTTCGCGGCCGAGTTTTCGGTGGTCACGCTTCTCGGCTTCCTCAAGCTGATGAAGATAGGTATCGAGCTCGTCCTGCTTCGCAAAGGCGGTGCCGTAAATGCGGGTAAGCATCGGATTGTTGGAATCGCCGCGCCAATAGGCGCCCGCAACCTTCATCAGCTTGAACGCACTGCCGACCTTGCCGACCGACGTCATATGCGGGCCGCGGCAGAGGTCGAACCAGTAGCCCTGTTTGTAGATCTTGATCTGTTGATCGGCGGGGATGGCATCGATCAGCTCGACCTTGAAGGCCTCGCCCATGTCGCGGAAAGTTTTCTTCGCCTTGTCGCGCGTCCACACCTCCTTGGTGAAGGGTTTGTCGCGCGCGACGATCTCACGCATTTTCTTTTCGATGACCGGCAGGTCTTCCGGCGTGAATGGTTGGTTGCGGAAGAAGTCGTAATAGAAGCCGTTCTCAATCACCGGGCCGATGGTCACTTGCGTTCCGGGCCAGAGCGTTTGCACGGCTTCGGCAAGCACGTGCGCGGTGTCGTGCCGGATGAGCTCGAGGGCGCGCGGATCTTCGCGCGAAATGAATTCGATCCTGGCGTCGCGATCGATCGGATCGGTGATGTCGGCGAGCGTACCGTCGAGCGCCATGGCCACCGTGCGTTTGGCCAAAGAGGGCGCGATGCCTTTGGCGACGTCGAGACCGGTTGTGCCTGAGGGGTATTCGCGGCGTGCGCCGTCGGGGAAGGTCAGCGCGACCATCAAAGTCTCCTGTGCTCACTCGCTGCCTACGAATGCAGGTAAGCGTGGAACTCGATATAGCAGCCGAATCGCGCTGTGCAACTAGGTGTGCGGGGTCTCGTGGGCGCGGCGCCAGCGCCCGTATCGCCATGGCAGGTACCAACGGGACTGTTGGGGCAGGGTCGTCGGCACGAAATCAAGTCCCGACGTTCCCCACGGATGGCATCGCAAGATGCGAGCGAGAGCCATCCAGCCACCCGCCCAGAGGCCGAAGCGGTCAATGGCTTCGTCCGCGTATTCCGAGCAGCTCGGTAAATGCCGGCAGCGCGGCCCGATCAGTGGCGACAGCGTGACGCGATAAAGCGCGACAAGGCCATGGCCGGCCAGACGCGGCAGTCGGGCAAGTGCTTGATGGTTCGTATTGAAATCCATTCAAGTTCCGGTGGAAGTTTCGATTGACCCGTTCGAGCCGGAAGTTCCGTTGCCGCGACAAGCCAATGGAACTTCTTGCCTTTCCGGGGGTATAGCGACTTTTTTACACTAGACCCGAATCTCGCAAGTGCACTAAGACGTATTTGCGCGGGGGTATTTAGCGCCGCCAAAGCCCAGCCAGAACGTGGACTAGCCACGCCAGAAGACGGGTTTGGTGGCGAGACAGGGGTAGAATGAACCGATCCGTCTCGATCGCTGCGCTCGCTTTGGCGGCGCCACTGGCTTTGCTGCCGGGCTCTCTCCGCGCGTCCGACCGGACGCTGCCGATGCGCTTTGAAATGCGGGTGCAAGGACCCACCGAGATTTGCGGCAACAACTGCAAGACATTTATCGCGGCATCAGGTGCGATAACTGCGGACACGCCACGTCATTTCCTTCTGTTCGCGCAAAATCACGACGTCGATGGCGCGACCGTCGTCCTCAATTCCGATGGCGGATCGGTGCACGGTGCGATCGCCCTCGGTCGTGAAGTGCGCAAGCTCAAGCTTGCGACCACGGTGGGCACGCTTGTCGACCTTCCCGCGGACAGTGAAGAGCAACCGCGCGTAACGTTCTCGCCACAAGCTGATTGCGAGTCGATGTGCGCCTTTGTGCTGCTTGGCGGCGTGCGCCGGACAGTGCCGGCAGAGTCGCGCGTGATGGTGCATCAGATTTGGCTTGGCGATCGCCGCGAAGATCCGACCGCCGCCGGCTATTCGGCGGAGGACCTCGTTCTTGTCCAACGGGATATTGGACGCCTCGCGCGATACACGGCCGACATGGGAGCGAGCGCCGACTTGCTCGAGGTTGCATTGCGGATTCCGCCGTGGGAGCCAATGCATGCACTCACGCGTGATGAGTTGCGGCTGACCAAGTTGACGACGGAGGATGTTGACGCTCCGGTAACTGCCGCGACCGTCGCCGCAACCTCGCTGGCGTCGGTGCCGCAGCCTGCTCCCCGCGCGACCAACGGCTTACAGGCCGCTCCCACCAGCGACCAGCGATGGTCGCTGGTGGATCGAGCCGGTGCGGCTACGCTCGCCCGCCGCCATCCGCTCACTGTGGAAGGCGAGGAGATCGGAAGCTTTGATCTTGTCGTGGCTTGTAGTCCGGGCGCTGACAGCTACGACGTCAGCTACGTCGAGCGTCGGCATCGCGGGGAGCAGACACCGCTTCCCTCCGCAATTGACTCGATCAGCCTGCGCGTCGGCAGCAATTCAGCGGTGCTGAAAGTCATCTCGACCGAGCGGCGTAGCGCACCGGACGAACTTCTCACCTACGCGACTGCACGCGTTGCTTCCACGCTGATCGGCGCTTTTGCGGCGATGGGTAGCCACTCGATGGTGATCAAGACGCAGAGCGCCCAACTCGTTACTGGAATTCGTCTCGGCAATACGGGCGCCTCGCAGAACTTGCCGCGCCTGTCGGCAGGATGCCGTAAGCCGGCTGGTGACCGGGCCGAGTTGCCGCGCACAAAGACCGGCGGTCTGGCTGCGGCGAAGTAATTATTCAGCTGCTTGCCTTCGGTCGGTGGCTGACTTCGCCTCGATCTGATCCAGAGCAGACACCACGGCATCAAAGGTGAGCATGGTCGAGGCGTGGCGCGCCTTGTAGTCCCGTACCGGTTCGAGCACAGAAATGTCAGCCCATTTGCCGGCCGGCGGAGGGCCATTCTCCTTCAGCATCTTTCGCACTGTTTCCCGCAATTCACGCAATTCGGCCGGTTTTGCACCGATCACGTGTTGCGCCATGATCGAGGATGATGCCTGCCCAAGCGCGCACGCTTTGACGTCATGAGCGAAGTCGCTCACGGCGCCGTCACTGACTTTCAGGTCCACCGTGACCGTGGATCCACAGAGCTTTGAATGCGCGGTCGCCGTCGCGTCGGGCGCGGGGAGCCGACCCAAACGGGGGATGTTGCCCGCCAGGTCGAGGATTCGGGCGTTATAAACGTCGTTAAGCATGGGTGATCTACCGAATATCCAACGCCGGCGGATTGCCTCGGCCGTGCAAAAGAATATATAGGGGCTTACCCGAGGGCGCGAGAAGGGGTTCTCGGCGCCGGCATGGCATCAAGCCGTGTCGGAATGGGAATGCGGCGTCCAGATGCCCGGCCGGACGAAAATCGTCTTGCCATGCAACGACCGACGCGGCCACCCCGGTGACACATCCGGCACTGCCTTTGCGGGCGAGCGCCGGTCGAACGGAGAGACCCGTCATGGACGCAAAGAATACCAACGTTAAGCCGTGGCCGAAGCAAGGCTTGTCCGATCACGTGCGGGCGGCGCCTGCCCCGGTCGAGCCGCGGCCGTCGCGCGAGCAGGCGGAAACCGCCGTTCGCACGCTCATTGCCTATGCCGGCGATGATCCGACCCGCGAAGGCCTGATCGAGACGCCAAAGCGTGTCGTCGGCGCCTACGACGAAATCTATCAGGGGTATCGTGAGTGCCCTGTCGAGGTTCTCGACCGCACATTCAGCGAAACTGGCGGCTATGACGATTTCGTGCTGGTGCGCGACATCGGCTTCAATTCACATTGCGAGCATCACATGATGCCGTTTTACGGCAAGGCGCACGTCGCCTATATGCCGGTCGACCGCGTTGTCGGTCTGTCAAAGCTTGCCCGGTTGGTCGATGTCTACGCACGCCGCCTGCAGACGCAGGAGCATCTCACCTCGCAGATCGCGACTGCCATCGACGAGATTTTGAAGCCGCGCGGCGTTGCGGTCATGATCGAAGCCGAGCATATGTGCATGTCTCTGCGTGGCGTGGAAAAACCGGGTGCGCTGACGGTGACGACGCATTTCGCCGGCGCGTTCCGCGACGATGCCACCGAGCAGGTGCGCTTCATGACGATGTTGCGCGGCGCTCAGCGGTAGCAGCGCGTTAGTATCCAGCCTCGGACGAAGTGGTTGCCTGGCCTGGCCCGGCAATTCATGATGACGTGACTATTGGCGCCGATTTTCCATGACGAACAAACCGGCTGACATCGAGGAAGGCCTGGCCTTCACACCGAACTTCGACGCGAACGGGTTGGTCACCGTGGTTGTGACGGACGCCAAATCGGGCGATGTGCTGATGGTTGCTCACATGAACGTAGAGGCCATCAGAAAAACCGTTACGAGCGGAGAGGCCTGGTACTACAGCCGCTCACGCAAGACCCTCTGGAGAAAAGGCGAGACGTCCGGGCATACGCAGCGCGTCGTCGAATTGCGCGTGGACTGTGACCAGGATGCGCTCTGGCTGAAGGTCGAGCAGGCGGGCGAGGGCGCTTGCCATACCGGCCGGCGCTCGTGCTTCTACCGCGCTGTGCCGTTGGGTAAAGCGGGCGGGGTCAGGCTTGAATTCCGCGACGCTGAAAAGCGCTTCGATCCGTCGAAGGTCTACAAGTAGCCCTTCAGCCTTTTACGTTTGCTAGCAGCGTCTGTGCGCGCGCGAGGTGCGGGCGATCGTACATCTTGCCGTCGATGCCGACCGCCCCTGCACCGGGCTGAGCCGCGAACGCTGCAACCACTGCCTTCGCCTTCTCGATCTCCGCCGCAGTCGGCGTGAACACTTCGTTGATCACCGGCACTTGAGCCGGGTGAATGGCCAGTCGCCCCGTAAAACCGTCGCGGCGCGCGGCCTCAGTGTCACGACGCAAGCCGTCCGAATTACGGAAGTCGACGTAGACCGTTTCGATTGCCGGCACTTTTGCAAGGGCCGCCGCGTAAAGGCACACTGAGCGGGCGAGACGATAGGGCTCGGTCAGATTTCCCTGCGCGTCGCGATTCGTCTCCGCCCCCAGTTCGGCTGAAAGATCTTCCGGGCCCCACGTTAATCCGATCAGGCGTGGGCTCGCGTCGCGGAAATTGCCGGCGGCAAAAAGTCCCGCCGCCGATTCAATCGCCTGCGCCAGAATCTTGATCTGTCCTTCGGGCACGCCGGCGATGGCTTCACGGGCGGTGAGCTTTGCGTCGAGATGAACAACGCTCGGTCCTCCTTCGGCTTTCGGAAAGACAACGGCATCCGGCCTGCCGGTGACGATGGCATCGAGGTCGGCATCGGTCATGCCTGTGTCGAGGCCATTGATGCGCACGAGCAGGCTTGGGCGCTGCTTGGCGGCCCCAGCCCGCTTGAGGAATTCCAGCGCCGCGGCTCGGGCGGCCGGCTTGCGTTCCAGGACGATCGAATCTTCCAAATCGACGATCACGGCGTCGGCCCCGCTCGCCAGTGCCTTGTCGAGCTTGGGGCCGCCATCGGCTGGAACGAACAGAAGAGAGCGCATGTATCGGTCCTTGTTAAGCTTTTTGAATTTACCCGAATTACCGCTCAGGTGCGCGATTTTGGCGCAGGAATTACTGGCGCTCTATGGGGTTTGGCGTCGGGGAGGTACCACCCATGAACAAGAGGCTCATAACACTTTCGGCAGCTGTCTTCAGTGCCTGTTGTGCCACAACCGCAATGGCGCAAGCACCGGCGCAACAGCCGATGTTTGCAACCACCAAGGTCGACGGCACCGACAACGTCTACATCTTCCGCTATCAAAATCACCAGGCGATGTTCGTCGTCACGCCCGCCGGCGTGATCGTCACCGATCCGATCAGTTATGGCCGTCCGCAGGCGGTGAAAACCTATCTGGATGAGATCCGCAAGATCACCAAGGCACCGATCAAGTATCTGATCTACAGCCATCATCATTATGACCACATTGCCGGCGGCAAAGTGTTCAAGGATGAAGGCGCGACCGTCGTCGCGCATCGCCGCGCGAAAGAACGGCTGGCTCAGCTCAAAGGCCTGGATGTCGTCATCCCCGATCAGGTGGTGGACGGCAAGCGTACGATCAAGCTCGGCGGGACGACGCTCGACCTCGTGTACACCGGCCGCAATCATTCGGACTCTTCAATCGTGATGCTGTTGCCGAAAGAAAAGATTCTGTTCGCCGTCGACTTCAACTCCCTCGGCGCGGTGCCGTCGCGTCTCGCCGTAAACGATTCCTATCCGACCGAATGGGAAGCGTCACTGAAGCGCACGCTGGCTCTCGGTTGGGAGCGCATGATTCCGGGTCACCCTGGACCGGGAGGACGGCTCGGCACCAAGCAGGATATGGAGCAGCAAATTGCCTTCATGAACGACCTGGCTGCCGAAGTGAAAAAAGCATCGGACGCCGGCAAATGCTTCGACCCTGCCACGAAAGACGTGCGTTTGCCGAAATATGGAACGCTCACCGGTTACGAGCAGAACATCGAGTGGAATATCCACCGCTGGTGCGGCTACTACGGCCGCGGCATCTGACCTAAACGAATCCCGCCAGAGTTACTTCAGGCCCGGCCGGTTGCCGGGCCTTTTTTATTTCGGCCGCATCCGCATGAAGGCCTGCCGGTGACATTCAGCGACCAGGGTGCCGTCCTGCTTGAAGGCTTTGTGGTGGAATTCGACGATCCCCGCGCCAGGCCGTGACTTCGACTCGCGCTTGCTCACCACCTGTGTCGTGCAGTGGATGGTATCGCCTTCAAAGAGCGGATTGGGAAACTTCACATCGGTCATGCCGAGATTGGCGATCGTGGTACCGACAGTCATATCAGAGACTTGGATTCCAATCATGAGACCAAGCGTGAACAGGGAGTTCATGAGCGGTTGACCCCATTCGGTTTCGGTCTCGCAGAAGTGCCGGTCGATATGGAGTGGCTGTGGATTAAGCGTCATGTTGGAGAACAGCATGTTGTCCATCTGCGTGACCGTGCGCGTGTAGCGGTGCTCGTAGGTCTTGCCGACTTCGAAGTCCTCGAAATAGAGACCGCCGCGCTTATGACGCTCGATCGTTCCAACCATCAGTATCCTCCGAAATCCTTCGTAGTCGGCCGCTTGTCGGCCGTTTGTCGGATCCATTAATCATTCGTTTACCATAGTTCCTTCATGGTCGGCAGGCCCGCGAGAACCGTTGCGTTGCGTCAGTGGCCCATACAACCGAGATGCAATCAGGCGCAACCCGATGGCCGTCAATCCGGCTCATGCCAGCGCGGCACCGCAAATTACCGGCGCGATCCGACAAGCCAATGATGTCGGCCTTGCCGCCCTTGCGCCGCTCCGGCCCGATGTAATTCGAGGGCGTGCTGCGGCGCCGATCCGGTCCGAAATAGGTCTTGGTCTTGATGAACGGACGCGGATTGGCGACCACGTTGATGATGCGCTGATAAAGCGCCTTCGCTGAGATCGGCTTGGCGAGAAACTCGGTCACCCCAGCATCGCGCGCCGCCATCACGCGTTTCTTTTCCGAGTGGCCGGTGAGCATGATGATCGCCACGTAGGGGTTCGCATTGGCCCCGGGCTGGCGGATCATCTGCATCAGCTCAAGGCCGTCGAAGATCGGCATGGCCCAGTCAGTGATGACGATGTCCGGGATGTAGTGTGTGAAGGCCTCAAGGCCGGCGGTGCCGTCTTCCGCCTCGTAGACTTCGCGCGCGCCGAAGCCATGCAGCAGCGTGCGCAGGATGCGCCGCATGTGCGCATTGTCGTCGATGACGAGGAAACGCAGACGGTTGAAATCGATACGAACCATGGTGCCCCAGCCCGGGCACGATACGGGAGCCCGGTACCGTAAGAGCCAAGCTACCGGGGCGCCGTTAACGAATGGTTTAGCATGCCGGCCGGCGCCGGACTGGCTGCGTGCAGCGGATCAAACGACCGTCTTCATCCGCGCAATTACGGTCGCAATGACCTCGTCCATCGGCGCCGACCACCACCGGTTGGAGAAGATCTCGACCTCGACGCAGCCGCCGAAGCCTTGCGCTTCGACGGCTGCCCGGATGCGTGGGATATCGATGATGCCGTCGCCCATCATTCCGCGGTCGTTGACGGTGTCGGCGGTCGGCACCAGCCAGTCGCAGACGTGAAAGGCCAGCAAGCGGCGAGGGCCCGCGCGCTCGATCTGCGCCATCAATTCGAAATCCCACCAGACGTGGTAGACGTCGACGGCAACGCCGAGCATCCCGCTGCGCGCCGGATCGATGCGGTCGCACAAGTCGAGCGCCTGCCGCATCGTGTTCACACAGGCGCGGTCGGCGGTGGTCATCGGATGCAGCGGCTCGATCGCCAGCGGCATTCCGCCCGTGCGGGCATATTCGAAAAGCTCCGCGATGCCGTCTTCGACCTGCGCATGCGCGGCGGCGATGTCCTTGCTCGGCGTGCTGCCGGGACGGGAATATTGGGGGAGGCCCCCCGCAACCAGCACAAGACATGGCGCGCCCAGCGTCATCGCCTCGTCCACCGCGCGCCGGTTGTCGTCGCGCGCCTCGATCCGGTGGGCTGCGTCGGCCGTGAACATGCCGCCGCGGCAATATCCGGAAAGCTGAAGCCCGGCGTCGCGGATTGCCTTGGCGGCGCGATCGATTCCGGTCGCCGCAACCTGATCGCGCCAGGGGTCGATCGCGCGAATGCCGTGCCGCGCGCAGGCCTCGACGATGTCGAGCAGCGCGCCCTGCTTGCGCACGGTCGCGGTGTTGAGCGACATCCAGCGATGGTCGCCGCTCAGGTCGCGCATCAGGCTTCGATTCCGCGCGCGGCCAGTACCGTCCGCATCCGCGCAACCGCGAGATCGGGATCGCGCAGGAGCCCGGCCTTGTCGGCAAGGCGGAAAATATCCGCCAGATGCACGGTCGAGCGTGCGCTCTCCTGGCCTCCGACCAGCGTAAAGTGATCCTGATGGCCGTTGAGATAGGCCATGAACACGACGCCGGTCTTGTAGAAGCGGGTGGGGCTCCGGAAGATGTGGCGCGACAGCGGCACGGTCGGCGCAAGAATTTCGTGAAAGCGGTCGTTGTCGTTGGCCGCAAGCCTGACCAGCGCCGCCGAGGCGGCCGGTGCTATGACATCGAATATACCCAGCAGTGCGTGCGAATAGCCCTGGCTGTCCCCGGCAATCAGCTCGGCGTAGTTGAAATCATCGCCGGTATACATCAGCACGCCTTGCCGCAGGCGCCGGCGCATCGCGATTTCCTTGTCCTTGTCGAGCAGCGATATCTTCACGCCGTCGACCTTCGCGGCATGCTCGTTGATAATCTCGACAGCGGTCGCCATGGCGCTGTCGGCGTCGGCCGAGCCCCAGTAACCGGCGAGGGCAGGGTCGAACATGTCGCCGAGCCAATGGATGATTACAGGCTCGCGCACGCCCTGCAGAATTCGTCCATAGACCTTGGCGTAGTCGGCCGGCGAC
>JBEVFG010000180.1:0-10305 GCA_040512415.1 Pseudolabrys sp.
TGATTGCGCCGGCGCGCATTTCGCCGATCACCGCGGTGGTCGCGCCGCAGCGCAACGCTTCTTCCATCGCCCACAGCAAGTCGCGGCGATGGGTGGTGGACACCATCACCAACTGCTCCGGAGCGAGGCCAAATGCATCGAGGCCGGCGCCATGCGGCACGCCGCTTTCGGCCAACGCCATATCCTCCGAGACCCAGAACAAACGAGGCGATAGAGCAGCACGCCTCGCCACTGCCAGAGCAAACCCGGCCGCTGCGGGAAGATGCGCCTCGCCAGTTGCCGCGATTTCATGGAGCGCACCGCGGGCGAAGCCTCCGCCGAGCATCGTATCGATGGCGGGGATGCCGAAGGTCAGGGCGCCGGGGCGGCCCTCGATCCCCGGCGCCTTTTGCAAGGCCTGCAGGCGTTGGCGGAGGTGGTTGATCATCCCTAAGCCTTTGAAGACACAGATACATTCGAACCAGCGCGCTGGCCCGTCGGGCTTTTATGTTCTTGGTTTGTTCTAATGTCCTCCAACGATCAGGGGAGGTCAAGCCGCAAGGGAAAGGGTGTCGCGGGGCCCAACAAACCCCATGCCTAGAGGCCGTTCAGCTGCCGCCGAGTTGCCTGCGTCCGCGCGCGGTCAGGAAAATCCGCGATTCCTTCATGCTGCTGCCGTTCTCGAACTGGACCAGTCCGTCGGAGATGGCGTCTTCCCAGATCGACAGATGCGGACAACTCCGGCGCCAGGCATCGGCTTCGGCATAGCTGCGCGGCGCCTCTGCCACCCAGGCAAGAAACTGCTGCGTCAGTGCGTGCGCGGCATCCGACATGAGCGGGAAAAATATATCCTGGTCAGACCGGATGAAAGACCACGGCCGACGAATTTTCGCGGCTGGCGCAACCTTATTCCGCCCCGGCTATATTTTTCCGCCTTACGCGGCGCACGACCCACCAGATGGCGAGAACGGCAGCCGGCACGAACAACGCCGTAGCGAACGAAACATTGACCGGCACCCCTTCGTCGTGGGCGCCTTTGACGAGATATCCGAACAGCCCGACGACATAATAGCTGATGGCCGCGACGGAGAGACCTTCGACAGTCGTCTGCAGCCGCAGCTGCAACCGCGTGCGCTCGTTCATCGAGCGCAGCAGATCGCGGTTTTGCTGCTCGACCTCCACATCGACCCGGGTGCGCAGCAGATCGGCGGCGCGCGCGAGCTTCTCGGACAAATTCGCCTGCCGCTCCTCGGTGGTGATGCAGGTGCGCATGGCCGGTGCCATCCGCCGCGCCAGGAACGAAGACCACGTCGGCAGGCCTTCGACCTTGCGCTCGCCGATGGTCTGCAGGCGCAAATGAGCGATCTCGTTGTATGCGCGGCTTGCGCCGAAACGGAACAGGCTGGCGGTCGCGCCAGCCTCAAGTTCGGAGGCGAGCGCAGTCAATTCGCCGAGCAGACGGTGGTTATCGATAAGCTTGTCGGTGCTGCGCATTTCCTCGGTCACTCCACCGAGCCGCTTTTCGATCCGGTTGATAGAAGGCAGCAGGCGTTGCGCCTCCGGCAGGCCAAGCAGCGCAAGCGTTCTGTAGGTCTCCAGCTCGATGATGCGCTGGACCACGGCCCCGGCACGTTCGCTGCCCAGCCCACGGTCGAGCACGAGGATGCGCACAAAGCCCGCCGCATCGGCCTGGAAGTCGGTCGCAAACAAGGCAAGACCATCAGAATTTTCAGCGACCGCCAGGCTGGCGCGATCGAACAGCTTTGTGATCGGTAGCTTTTTCTTTTTCTCCGCCAGAAGGTGCAGATCCAGCGCCACCAGTAGCGGTCCCGGCTGCGGCAAACTCGCCATCGGCGCCGCCAGCGACGCGGCGTCGGGATGGAATGGGCTCGTGTCCGGTGACGGCAATTCCCAGGTGTATGTCGTGAATTCCGAATGCTGCTCCCACCGCAACATTGCACCACCCAACACGACGCGGTGCTGTTTGACGGACGGTTTCAGCGGCTCGAGATTACGGCGCGCGCACAAATCAGCGAGGGCAGCTCGATCCTGCCGCGCGGCATCGCCGGCGGTATCGAAGGCAAAATGCAGAATGCGCCTTGGCGTCTCGAGTGGCGTAAACGGCCGCGCGTGCACTTCTCCGAGTATCGCCGCGCGTAATGGATGCGGCGTGAGCCGCGTGCCCTTGCCGTTGCCGATCGACACCTCAGCACTCATGGCTTTCCCGTTGCACGTGATGCAATTTTTGACAAGCGTGCCGAACTTTAGAGCGTTTGCCCAAGATTAGGGCAGTCTCCGTTTGTATTGGCGCGGCTAAGCCCGAAATTTCAGCGGTATCGGCGGCATAAGTTGCCGCACAATTCGGCATCGATTTTGGCACGTCGATTGCAGTTCTGACGGTAAATCGCCGGTCCCGGGGGCCGGTCCAACAGGGGCGCGTAGTCATGTCCACATTTGACAATCCATTCAATCCGTCACGTTCATTGAACAGCAGCGGCTGCTCCTGCGGCCGCCATATCAGCCAGGCGGCGCACGAACTCGACGCCGCTGCACAGCTGCAGTGCGTACCGGTCGAGAGCGAAGAGAAGCGCTACGAGAACCTGGTCGCTTCGGCGGTGATGCGCGCGATATTCCCGAAGGATGTTGGACGGCGCGCCTTCCTGCAATCGCTTGGGGCCTCGACTGCGCTGGCTGCGTTGTCGCAGTTCTTCCCCCTGAAGGCCGCAACGGAGGTGTTCGCCGCACCCGGTGCGGTTGAAAAGAAGGACCTCAAGGTCGGCTTCATCCCGATCACCTGCGCCACACCGATCATCATGGCGAAGCCCATGGGTTTCTACGAAAAGCAGGGCTTGAACGTGGATGTGATCAAGACCGCCGGCTGGGCGGTGATCCGCGACAAGACCCTCAACAAGGAATACGACGCCGCCCATATGCTCTCGCCGATGCCCATCGCAATCACGCTGGGGGTCGGATCAAATGCGATCCCCTACACCGCGCCGGCGATCGAGAACATCAATGGCCAAGCCATCACCCTTTCCATCAAGCACAAGGACAAGCGTGATCCGAAGTCGTGGAAGGGCTTCAAATTCGCGGTGCCGTTCGACTATTCGATGCACAACTATTTACTGCGTTATTACGTGGCCGAACACGGCCTCGATCCCGACCAGGACATCCAGATCCGCGCGGTGCCGCCGCCGGAAATGGTGGCCAATCTACGGGCCGATAACATCGACGGCTTCCTCGGTCCCGATCCGATGAATCAGCGTGCGGTCTATGACGGCGTTGGCTTCATTCATGTGCTCTCCAAGGAAATATGGAACGGGCATCCCTGCTGCGTCTTTGCTGCGTCGAAGGATTTCGTCACGCAAACGCCGAATACCTACGCCGCCTTGCTCAAGGCGATTATCGACGCCACCGCATTCGCTCATAAACCAGAGAATCGAAAGCAGATTGCCGAAGCGATCGCGCCGGCGAACTACATCAATCAGCCGGTCACCGTGCTGGAGCAGATCCTGACCGGCACCTACGCCGACGGTCTCGGCACAGTGAAGACCGATGCCAACCGGGTCGATTTCGACCCGTTTCCGTGGCAGTCCTTTGCCGTCTGGATAATCACGCAGATGAAGCGCTGGGGTCAAATCAAGGGCGACGTCGACTACAAGGGCGTGGCCGAGCAGGTGTTCCTCGCGACCGATACCTCGAAATTGATGACCGAGGTCGGCATGAAGCCGCCGACGGCAACCACGAAGACCTTCGTGGTCATGGGCAAGACTTTCGATCCAGGCAAGCCCGAGGAGTACCTCAAGAGTTTCAAGATCAAGAAGGCGGTCTGAATGAAGGCGGCATCGCTTACCGGGCGCGCGGCCGTCGTCTCACTCGCGCTGTTATTCAGCTTCCTCGTCGCGTGGCATCTCGCCACGCGCGGGACCGGCTCCGTACAGCAAATGAGTCCGGAATATGCCAAGCTCATGGGCGCGACCGCGACCCAGGGCAAGTCGGCGATGCCCGGTCCTCTCGATGTCGGTGCGAAACTTTGGGAGCACCTGCGCCGGCCGTTCTACGACAACGGCCCGAACGACAAGGGCGTCGGCATTCAGCTCGCGTTCTCGATCGCTCGCGTGATGATCGGTTACCTGCTGGCCGTCGCGGTGGCGGTGCCGATCGGGTTCCTGATCGGCATGTCGCCGTTGATGAGCAAGGCACTCGATCCGTTCATTCAGGTCCTCAAGCCAATTTCGCCGCTCGCCTGGATGCCGCTCGCGCTTTACACCATCAAGGATTCGAGCCTGTCTTCCATATTCGTGATCTTCATCTGCTCGCTCTGGCCAACCATGATCAACACCGCTTTCGGCGTCGCTTCGGTGCGCCGCGAATGGCTCAATGTCGCCAAGACGCTGGAGGTTGGCACTTTCCGGCGGGCCTTTACCATCATTCTGCCAGCGGCCGCGCCGACGATCCTCACCGGCATGCGCATTTCCATCGGCATCGCCTGGCTGGTGATCGTTGCTGCCGAAATGCTCGTTGGCGGTACGGGCATCGGTTACTTCGTCTGGAATGAGTGGAATAATTTGTCGATTACGAATGTCATCACCGCAATCCTGGTGATCGGGCTCGTCGGTATGTTGCTCGATCTTATTCTTGCGCGCCTCACCCGGTTGGTCACCTTTCCGGAGTGAGCATGTCCGATCATTTTATTTCAATCGAAGGTATTGCGCGGCGCTTTCCGGCGCCTGGCGGCGGCGCCACGACGGTATTCGAGGATCTGTGGTTGTCGATGGCGCGCGGTGAATTTGTCTGTGTGATCGGCCACTCGGGTTGCGGCAAGACGACGGTACTCAATATCCTCGCTGGGCTGGACGCGCCCTCGAGCGGCACGGTGATCGTCGACGGCCAGGCCATCGAAGGCCCGAGCCTCGATCGTGCCGTGATCTTCCAAAGCCATGCGCTGCTGCCATGGCGGACCGTCCTTGGCAACGTCGCGTATGCGGTATCGTCAAAATGGCGCAGTTGGCCCGCCGCGCAGGTGGCTGCACACGCCCAAAAATTTATTGATCTCGTTGGCCTCACGGGTGCGGAGCACAAGCGGCCGGCCGAGTTATCCGGTGGCATGAAGCAGCGGGTCGGCATTGCCCGTGCGCTGTCGATCGAGCCAAAGATCATGCTGATGGATGAGCCATTTTCGGCACTCGACGCCCTCACGCGCGGCACCTTGCAGGATGAAGTCCGCCGCATTTGTCAGGAAACCGGGCAGACCGTGTTCATGATCACGCACGACGTCGACGAGGCAATCTATCTCGCCGATAAGGTCGTGCTGATGACCAACGGCCCGGGCGCAGTGCTGGCTGAGATCGTGGAAAATCCGCTACCGCGTGTGCGCGCGCGCAATGACTTCCACAAGCACCCGCTTTATTACGCGACACGCAATCACATTATCGATTTTCTGGTGAGCCGCAGCCGCACTTTCATCCAGGAGGCGGGCAGAGCCTATGATGCGCGTCACGTTGCGATCGTACGTCCCGGCCTGCCAGAGCCTATGATCGCCACAGCTCAAGAATCATCTACTAGGCCGACGCGCAGCCAGCAGGTAGCGGCGTCCTGATCACTTGCTGAGGAGGAATCGTCATGAATCGCGCCGATCTCACCGAAAAGCTTCTCGACATCAAGCGCGAGAAGGGCTGGAGCTGGAAATACATCTGCGAGCAGATCGGCGGCATGTCGCCAGTCATGATCACCGGAGGTGTGCTCGGCCAGCAGAAGATGACCAAGCCGATGGCCGCCGCCGCCGGCAAGCTGTTCGGTCTTTCGAAGAGCGAGCAGGCTTTGCTCAATGAGGTGCCGATGCGCGGCACCGGCACGCCGATGCCGCCGACCGATCCCCTGATCTACCGTTTTTACGAACTGGTGATGGTCAACGGCCCGGCCTGGAAGGCGCTGATCGAGGAGGAGTTCGGCGACGGCATCATGTCAGCCATCGACTTCGATATGACGATCGACCGCCAGCCTGATCCGAAAGGTGACCGCGTCAAGATCGGCATGACCGGTAAGTTCCTGCCGTTCAAATACTACGGCGCGACCGGCAATAGCCTGGCCTATGGACTAAAAGAGGAGTAGCAGCGCCATTAACGTTTGCGCGTCGGCTTTTTCCGTTCACCGCCGACGATGACCTGCGGTCCGATGTCGCTGACCCGTGTCGTGCCCGTCAGTGCCATGGCGACGCTGAGCTCTTTCTTCAGGATGTCGATCGCCTTGGCGACCCCCGCCTTGCCGCCAGCCCCAAGGCCGTAAATGTAGGCACGGCCGATCAGGCATGCGCGGGCGCCGAGCGCCAGAGCGCGCAGCATGTCGGAGCCAGTGCGGATACCGCCGTCGAACAGTACTTCAGTGTCCGATCCAACCGCTTGCGCAATCGCCGGAAGCGCCGAGATCGACGACGGTGCGCCGTCAAGCTGACGGCCGCCGTGGTTGGAAACGACGACCGCATCGGCACCGAGCTTCACCGCGGTCTTGGCATCCTCGACATCGAGAATACCCTTGATGATGAGCTTCCCTGGCCAGATCTTCTTGATCCAGTCGACGTCCTTCCAGTTCAGCGCGGGATCGAACTGATGGTTGGTCCACTGCGCGAGCGACGTTACGTCATCCATGCCTTTCACGTGGCCGGCAAGATTGCCGAAGGTCTTGCTCTTGCCCTTCAAGATACTGAACACCCATTCCGGCTTGGTCGCGATGTCGATGATGTTCTTGAGCCGGATTTGCGGCGGCACGGTCATGCCGTTGCGGATGTCGCGATGGCGTTGGCCGAGAACCTGCAGGTCCACGGTAAGCACCAAGGCGTTGCACCCGGCCTTGGCCGCGCGCGACAAAATGTCCTTGGAAAAACCACGGTCGCGAATGACGTAGAGCTGAAACCAGAATGGCTTCGTCGTCGCCTCCGCCACCTGCTCGATCGAATTGATCGACATCGTGGACAGTATGAAAGGAACCTCCGCCTCTTCTGCTGCCTGCGCAGACAGGATCTCGCCGTCGCCATACTGCATGCCGCACAGGCCGATCGGGGCGAGCGCGAATGGCGCGCTGACTTTCTGGCCGATGATGGTGCTGGCAAGGCTGCGTTCCGAGACATCGACCATCACGCGCTGGCGTAATTTGATGGGTTCTAGCTCGGCTCGGTTCGCCCGCAACGTTTCTTCGTTGTAGGAGCCGCCATCGGCGTATTCAAAAAAAGCTTTTGGAACTTTACGCCGTGCAAGCGCACGGAGATCCTCAATGCAGGCGATATTCTTCATGCGAGTGGTTCTTTGGGGGTTTGCCAGCTGTAATAAAGAGGTAGCACAGCGGTGCCCTGGCGCGAAATAGCTGCTTTTCAAGGGTCGCCGCGGCAAAAACGGTTAACCGCGCGCGGTAATGATCCCTCACAATTTTTGAAGCAAATTCACAGCGTTGACATTAATATGCGGCCGCTGGAGAAACTTGGCCGCCGCATCGATCCGGCTCGTCAGGGGCAATCAAACCAAAGCTTGGGCGTCTGGGGTAAGTTGTATGAGTCGTCGCTATTTTGGTACCGACGGAATTCGCGGGCGGGCCAATCGCGTGATTACGCCTGAACTCGCACTGAAGGTCGGACAGGCCGCCGGTCTTATTTTCAAGAACGGCGATCACCGGCACCGCGTTTTGATCGGCAAGGACACCCGGCTCTCCGGCTACATGATCGAGACCGCACTGGTGGCCGGGTTTACCTCGGTCGGCATGGACGTGCTGCTGACCGGTCCTATCCCGACGCCGGCGGTCGGCATGCTGACGCGCTCGATGCGGGCCGATCTCGGCGTCATGATTTCAGCCTCGCACAACCCTTATGACGACAACGGGATCAAGCTGTTCGGGCCGGACGGCTACAAGCTCAGCGACGAGACAGAAGAGAAGATCGAGCAACTGATTGAATCCGACCTCGGCAAGCAGCTCGCCAAGAGCGCTGATCTCGGCCGTGCCCGTCGCATCGACGGCGTCCAGGATCGCTACATCGAGTTCGCCAAGCTGACCTTGCCCAAGGCCGTGTCTTTCGAAGGCCTGCGTGTGGTCATCGATTGTGCCAACGGGGCCGCCTATCGCGTTGCCCCTGGGGCACTGTGGGAAATGGGCGCGGACGTCATCCCGATCGGCGTCGATCCGGACGGCTTCAACATCAACAAAGATTGCGGGTCGACCGACCTGCGCGCGCTTTGCGCAAAGGTTCGCGAGATGCGCGCCGATATCGGCATTGCGCTCGATGGCGACGCAGACCGCGTCTTGATCGTCGACGAGCGCGGACATGTGGTCGACGGCGATCAGCTGCTCGCGGTCATCGCGGAAAGCTGGAAGCAAGACAACCGGCTGCAGCGTCCGGGCGTCGTCGCGACCGTGATGTCCAATCTCGGCCTTGAGCGCTATCTCGGCGGCCTTGGTATCGAGCTGGTGCGCACCCCGGTCGGCGACCGTTACGTGCTCGAACACATGCGGGCGCACGGCTTCAACATTGGTGGCGAGCCATCCGGGCACATTATTCTCTCCGATTACACGACGACGGGTGATGGATTCATCGCGGCCCTGCAGGTGCTCGCCGTGATCAAGCGGGGCGACAAGCCGGTGTCGGAGCTGTGCCATCGCTTCGAGCCGTTGCCGCAAGTGCTGAAGAACGTTCGGTATCAGAAGGGCAAGCCGCTCGAAAATGCGCAGGTGCGCTCGGCGATCGCGAGCGCGGAACGCAAGCTTGGCGGAGGCGGTCGCCTGATCGTGCGGCCATCAGGTACCGAGCCTGTCATCCGCGTGATGGGTGAGGGCGACGACAGGACATTGGTCGAATCAGTGGTCGACGACGTCGTCGAAGCGCTGAGTCAGGCGGCGGCCTGATCGCCGGCGGATTGCCGCAATCGTTGAGGAACGTCCGGGGTAAACAACTTCCTAATTGCAATTTCGCCCTGTGCGCCGCGCTCTGCTCGCGGTCCCGATGCCGTGTGTTAACAGTCGTGGTTAAGAATTAAGGTTAAGCGCCAATTAAGGATTTGATGCCATCGTCTCTCTGAACGGTAGCCGGTGCGGCTGCGTCGGTTGTGAGGGACGTTATGATTATCGCGCGTACTCGCGTTTGGGCACTGGCGGTCATTGCTTCCTTTACCGCCACACGATCCTTCAGTATCGGCCTCGCAATCTGCGCGGCGGTCGCGATATGGCCGACCGAGCGTGCGGGAGCAGCGGACTGGCCATTGCGCGGCTCGCTGGCGCCTCCGACATATGTCCGGTGGGACGGGTGGCAATTCGGCCTGCTTGCCGGTTACGGCAACATGAATACCGATTTTGGAAACAGCACCAGTTCGCTCGTCGGCTTTATTTTGCGCAACTCGACGCTGGAAGCGCAGGGGGTGCCGTCCTCTTGGACCACGTTGCCTTCGGGCACGACGAACGGCGCGGTCTTCGGCGGGTTCATCGGCTACAACATGCAATGGGACCAACTCGTCCTTGGTTGGGATCTTGCCTACAAGGCTATGCCTGGGGCCAATTCCTGCCTTATGCGGCGGTCGGTATCGCCGTTGGACGCTTCAACTACCAGACAAGTGTGACAGTAACTGACAGCATGACCCAACTGCCTCTGCCAGGCACATCCCTTGGCACATTCCAGCAATCGGCCAGCAGTGGTCAGAACAACGCCTTTGCCGCCGGCGTTGCCGCAGGCCTTGGGGTGGACTGGGCCGCCACGCCCAACGTATTTGTCCGCGGTGAATGGGAATTCGTCGCTTTCGCGCCGGTCAATCAGACCCGCACCAACATTCAGGTTGGGCATGTCGGCGCTGGAGTGCGGTTCTGACAAAGTCGGACAGCTTATAGCTCAAACCCCTCATTAAGGCTGTCGCAGTCGCCGGAGTTGACCGCGGCTGGCAAGTCGCCTATCTCCGCCAGTGGGACACCCCTCCCCAACGAGGGGCGCCTATCTGGAAGGATAGATAAATGACGGCGACCAAGCCCAGCGTGCGGCCGGCAACCCCGCACTTCTCGTCCGGCCCATGCGCCAAGCGCCCAGGCTGGAGCCTCCAAAATCTCACCGACGCGGTTCTAGGGCGCTCGCACCGGTCCAAGATCGGCAGGGCAAAGCTCAAACGCGCCATCGATCTCACACGCGAATTGCTCGAAGTGCCGGCGGACTACCGAATCGGCATCGTGCCTGCGTCCGACACCGGCGCCGTCGAGTTAGCATTGTGGTCGCTCTTGGGCGCGCGGCCGGTGACGATGCTTGCCTGGGAATCGTTCGGCGAAGGCTGGATCACCGACGTCGAGAAACAACTCAAGCTAAAAGACGTC
>JBEVFG010000181.1:0-3665 GCA_040512415.1 Pseudolabrys sp.
AGCAGTCGATGAATATCGTCGCGAACGGTGATTTCGTGGCGATCGATCATCCGAGCCGTGCCTATCTCGCGCTGTCGGTTTACTTTCGCCACGCAGGCCTGAGCGAGGAGGACCTGTCGCCCCGGCTGCGCGAGCTCGCGACCACTCGCATGCTCGATCGGGCACGGGTGGTCGGCGCCGCCATGCGCGTCGCCTATATCCTGACTGCCGGGCAGGCCGGGGTGCTTCCAAAAACCCCGATGCAGGTCAAACGCGGCAAGCTCATTCTCAAACTTCCGGGTGCATATGGCGAGCTTACAAGCGACCGCCTGGCGAGCCGATTGCGGCAATTGGGACGGTTGGTTGGCCGCGAGTCGACGATAGAGGCATAACGAGGACACCGGTGCCTAGTTCTTCTCCACCGTCACGACCTTTCCCTGGTCGACGGCAAGCGCCAGGCGCCCATGCTTGAGCGCGAGTGCCTTTTCGCCGAACAGTTCACGGCGCCAGCCTTTCATCGCGGGAACGTCGGCCTCGTCGTCGGCGGCGATCCGGTCGAGATCGTCAACGGTCGCAATGACCTTGGCGGCGACACTGTGCCGCTCAGCGGTCATCCGCAAAAGAACCTTGAGTAGCTCGACCGTCGCAGCGCCGTTCATCGCCGGGCGGAAGCGTTCCAGGCGTGGCAGCGTCTTCTGGTCGCGTTCGAGCCCGCGTTTGACTGCGTCGAGAATCTGCTCGCCCCAGCGCGAACGCTCGAAACCCTTCGGCAATGAGCGGAGTTGGCCAAGCCGCTCCGGCGTGGTCGGCGCCTGGACCGCAATGTCTCCGATGACGTCGTCCTTGAGAACGCGCCCGCGCGGCACATCGCGCGTCTGCGCCTCGCGCTCACGCCATTCGGCAACTTCGATCAATACGGCAAGCTCTTTCGGCTTGCGCACACGGGTTTTGAGACGCTCCCAAGCACGTTCGGGGTCGGCCCGGTAGGTGTCGGGCGAGGTGAGGACATCCATTTCAGCCTCAACCCAGCTGTTGCGGCCACGCTTCTCCAGGTCCTCGGTAAGCTTGAGGTAGACCGCGCGCAAATGCGTCACGTCCGACAGCGCGTAGGTAATCTGCGCGTCGCTGAGCGGCCGCCGTGTCCAGTCGGTGAACCGGTGTGATTTGTCCAGCGTGTCGCCGGTGATGCGCTGCACCAGTTGGTCGTAGGAGATCGAGTCGCCATAGCCGAGGACCATGGCGGCGACTTGGGTGTCGACGATCGGGTGGGGGATCTTCTGCGCCAGGTTCCAGACGATTTCGATATCCTGCCGGGCGGCATGGAAAACCTTGGTGACCTTCTCATTCGCCATCAGGTCGAAAAACGGCGCAAGGTCGATGCCGTTAGCCAGGGCGTCAATGACGACGGCCTCGTCGGCTGAGGCCATCTGCGCCACGCAAAGCAGCGGATAATAGGTGGTCTCGCGGAGGAATTCGGTGTCGACCGTCACGTAGGGGTGACTCGCCGCCCGCGCGCAAGCCCCCGCAAGTTGATCGGTGGTGGTAATAAGGTCCATTGCCGGGCTGACACTAACCCGATCAGGGTCGGTCATGGCAACCCGCTTCATGGTCCGCGCACGCGAGGCATCAGTATGAATTCCCAAGGGCTCGGCATGGCCCCGACCGGCACCTCGATCAGCGTCGGTTCACGGCGCGCGAACGATTCCCTCAGGGCCTTGCGCAGTTCATCCGGTCCATGCGCGCGGCGGCCCGCTGCACCGAAACTTTCCGCGTATTTGACGAAATCTGGATTGGCCAGGTCGCAGGCTATCAGGCGATTGCCGAACCCTTCCTGCTGAATGCGCCGGACGTTGCCAAAAGCGCCATCAACAAAAACGATGGCGACCAGCGGAATACCGTGCCGGATCGCGGTGGCAAGCTCGTTGCCTGTGTACAGAAATCCGCCGTCGCCATTGATAGACAGAACCGGCACATCCAGCCTTGCGTGCTGTACGCCAAGCGCGGTCGCATAGCCCCAACCGAGGTTATCCTGATAACCGGGCGAAAGAAATGTACGGGGTCTGTAGACGGGCAATGCAAGGCGTGCGGCAAATCCGATTTGCGTGACCTCGTCGACAAAAATTCCGTCTTCCGGAAGTTCGGCGCGGATCGCCTCGAGGAAGGCCAGTTGTGGCGCGAGCTTGGCAAGACGCTGCCGCAGCTTGGCCTGACGGTCCAGCATTTCGTCGCGACGAGGAGAACGGCGGAGATTGAATTTTGCGAGCTGATCGATCAGCACACGCAAAATCGGAGCGGCATCACCGACGAGCGCTACTTTCGGCTTGTAGATCCGCGCGGGCTCGTCCGGGTCGGCGTCGACGCGCACGATCTGCAACGCCTTGTCCATGCCCCACTGAGTCATCGGATTGAGAAGGCGCGTTCCGACGGCGAGCACGGCATCCGCCTCCGCCCATAATTCGCGACCCAGCGGCAAGGTCACGCTGAAGGGGTCTCGGGAATCCAGGACGCCTCGCCCTCGCCGATAGCCGAGCACGGGCGCTTGCAGCATGCTCGAAAGCAGCGTGACCTCCGCTGCCGCGTCCTGCGCTCCGCCGCCCGCGACGATCAGCACGCGTTGGGCTTTGCCGAGTATTTTTGCCGCGGTGCGCACTTTATCGATGTCGATTTTGCCCGGAGCGTGTAAGGCGGGGCGTGCGATCGCCGGCACAGGGCCACATTTGCCCCAGACATCAATTGCGCATTCGATGGCTGCCGGACCCGGACGATCGCGGCTCATCGAATGAATGGCCTTTGCAATCTTGGCGGAGGCTTCGACCGGCCCCTTGATGAAGGAAGAATGATCGACAAGACGCGAAACGATCCCGGCCTGATCACGGATCTCGTGCAGATGACCGTGACCCTTGCCGATTGCCGCCGCCGGAATTTGCCCGATGATCGCGAGCACTGGCGCGTTCATTCCGTACGCGGTGAGCAGGGCTGCGCCGGAGTTGAGCAGGCCGGGTCCGGGAACGACTGCGTAGGTTTGCGGCTTCCCGGTGGATAGTGCGGCGCCGAGCGCCATGTAGGCGGCGCCTTGCTCGTGGCGGGTGTGGACCACGCGCAGGTTTTCGGAGGTGCGCTGGAAGGCATCGAACAGGTGATCGTTGTGGATGCCCGGCAGTGCGTAGACGGTATCGAGCCCGTGCGCGATCAGGGTCGCGACCGCAGCCTCGGCGGTCGACATTTCGGTCGCCGCGGGGCGTGTCTTCTTTGTCTTTTTTCTGGCCTTGGTCATGCGTATCCGGGTCACTTTAAAACCAACTGTGCAGGCCTCGGGCAAGCGAGTCGAGGCACCTGCGCAAATCCAAGTTTTCGAGGCCGGTTGCCTTGACAAAGCCGACCCCTCATGCGTTTTTCGCCCGCTTCACGCCAAGATTCTGACTCGTCTCCCGGCAAGCACAAAACTCACATGCATCGATATCGCACACACAAATGCGGAGACCTACGCGAGGGCGATATCGGCAAAGTCGTACGCCTTTCGGGCTGGTGTCAGCGCATCCGCGATCACGGCGGTGTTCTTTTTATTGACCTGCGCGACCATTATGGGCTGACCCAGGTCGTTGCCGACCCGGACAGCAGGGCTTTCAAGCTGGCCGAGACACTGCGCGCGGAATGGGTCGTGCGCATCGACGGCAAGGTGCGCAAGC
>JBEVFG010000182.1:0-14829 GCA_040512415.1 Pseudolabrys sp.
AGATAGCGGGCACCGAGCGATCGTCTGGCTTCGTCCTGGCTGGGCGGGGCGGCGTCCACAGCGCTCACGGAGCCTGTTGTTTCGCGAGGGCCAATATTGGAGCAGCCGCCTGCCGAAAGGGCGAGAATGACCGCCAGGGCAGCCGAGGCGAGCAAATTAGCGGGGCTGGTTCTCGATGGCATAGTCGAGCAATAAAACGTTGACCCTAATGACTGGTTAACTTGTAAACTCCTGCCTGCACCGGATTTATTGTCGCCGACATGGACTTGGACCTGGGCCTTTCCACTCACGAACTTGAGTTACGCGATCGCGCCCGCGCTTTTGCGACCGAGGTCGTGCGCCCGCGCGCCGCGGCCATAGACCGCGACGAGCAATACCCCTGGGACATCGTCAAGGCGCTGAGCCAATCCGGCTTTTGCGGCATGACGATCCCGAAGGGGCTCGGCGGCCAGGGTCGCTCATTCCTCGACGCGGTCCTGGTGATCGAGGAAATGGCGAAGGCGTGCACAGTCACCTCGCGAATCGTGGTCGAGACAAACATGGGTGCCATTTCGACGGTGATGGCCTACGGCAGCGATTCCCAGAAAAGGCTGGCAGCGCAGCTCGTGCTCGAAGGCGACAAGCCGGCGATCTGCATTACCGAGCCCGAGGCCGGCTCCGATGCCACCGCGATGACCACACGCGCCGACAAGCGCGGTGATACGTACATCATCAACGGCAAGAAACATTGGATCACCGGCGCGGGGGTTTCACGCCTGCACCTGATTTTCGCGCGCGTGTTCGACGAACGCGGCGAGGAGCTCGGTATCGGCAGCTTCCTCGCAGTGCGCGAGCAATCGAAAGGCCTGCGGGTCGGCAAGCGCGAGCAGACCATGGGACTGCGGGGGATGCCTGAGGCGGAAATCATCTGCGAAGACCTCGAGGTACCGGCAAGCATGGCCGTACTGCCACCATCGGGATTCCGCCGCGGATTTGGCGACCTGATGAATGCATACAACAGTCAGCGTGTCGGCGCGGGCACGGTGGCGCTCGGCGTCGCAGCCGGCGCCCTCGACCATGCTCTGGATTGGGCAAAAACCCGCGAGCAATTCGGCCGCCCTATCGGCGAATTTCAGGGCCTGCAGTGGATGCTCGCTGACATGCAAACGCAGCTGACCGCCGCCCGTCTCATGCTCTATCAAGCAGCACGTTCCCGCGGCCCCGATAACAGCGAGTTCCCGGACCCGATGCTGGCCGCACAAGCAAAGATATTCGCGTCCGAAACGGCCATTAGGATCGTCAACGATGCGCTGCAGTTTTTTGGCGCGCGCGGCTACTCGCGTGAGCTTCCATTGGAACGCATGGCACGGGACGTGCGGATGTTCACGATCGGCGGTGGCACCGCGCAGGTGCTCCGCACTCTGGTTGCTTCGAAAATGCTGGACTGGAAACTGCCGCAGAGGCGTGACGGTTACTTACCCAAGCCTTCGATGCGCGACGCCGCGGAGTAACCATGCATCCCGTCTTTGCGACCGCCGGTAAAAACCAGGCGATCCCGATCTGGTTCGTTAATGGCGCCAACTTTGACGCAGTGCGTAAGAAGCTTGGCGGCACCGAGCAGGCGTTCATCAGCACGGCTGCTTTCGAAGCAAAGCCTGGCCGGTCGCTGCTGCTGCCAGGTAGTAACGGCAAGCTTGCCGGGGTGCTGTTCGGAATCGAAGGCCCGGATGACCCGGACCGCGACCGGTTTAGGCCCGGACAATTGGCCGGTCTTTTGCCGGTGGGAACCTACCGTTTTGCCAACAGGCCGCACGACACACGGCTCGCTGCATTGGCATTTGCGCTCGGCAGCTATCAATTCTCGCGATATCGCAAATCGGAAGCGCGCAACGTACGCCTCGTCCTTCCGGAAGGCGTCGACGGCGACGTGTTGAGCCACGTCGTCGAAGGCGTAACGCTCTGCCGCGACCTCACGAACATGCCGTCGAACGACATGGGGCCCGCTGAACTGGAGGCCGCAGCCAGAGCGTTCGCAAAAAAGCATTCCGCAAAAATACAAGTGACCAGCGGCGATGCGCTCGCCAAGAATTTTCCGCTCGTGCACGCGGTCGGCGTGGGATCGGCCCGCGCACCGCGGCTGATCGACATGACGTGGGGCAAGGCGAGCGACCCGAAAATTACGTTGGTCGGAAAAGGCGTTTGCTTCGATACCGGCGGGCTCGATATCAAGCCGGATACCGGCATGCTCAACATGAAAAAGGACATGGGCGGCGCGGCGACTGCGCTAGCACTTGCGCATATGATTATGGCGGATGGACTGAAAGTCCGGCTGCGCGTGATCATTCCGGCGGTTGAGAACGCAATATCCGGCACCAGCTTCCGCCCGCGCGACGTCTACGTCTCGCGAAAGGGTATTTCCGTCGAAATCGGCAACACCGACGCCGAAGGCCGGCTGATCCTGGCCGATGCTCTGACGCTCGCCGAAGAAGACAGGCCGTCGCTGGTGATCGATTTTGCGACTCTCACGGGTGCAGCGCGCGTCGCTCTCGGCCCCGATGTGCCGCCGTTTTTCACGGACGACGACGCGCTTGCCGACGAACTTATGCGAGCGGCCGCAGCCGAGAGTGATCCGCTCTGGCGCTTACCGCTGTGGCGCCCCTATGCCGGCTTTCTTGATTCGAAGGTGGCCGATCTCAACAACGTTGGAATCGGAGGACAAGCCGGAGCAATTACTGCGGCGTTGTTCCTGCGCCGGTTCGTAAATACGAAAGCTTGGGTGCATTTTGATATTTTCGCATGGACGCCCGTGGCAAAGCCCGGACGTCCGGAGGGCGCGGAGTGCCAGTCGGCGCGCGCTCTCCAGGCATTGCTCCGCTCCCGATATTCTTGACCGATGGTCGCCCTCGACCCCCGCATCAATCCTTTCCGGCCTGAGATCGCCGCAAATCACCTGCGCGGACATGTCGAAGCCAAACGCTTCGTCGAAGGCAGCCGGCACCAAATTATCGAACCGGTCACGATGCTGCGTCGCACGCCATCGCACGACGCAAGGCTCGATACGGAAGCGCTGCTGGGCGAACGGATGACGATCTACGAAACGACCGATGAAGGCTGGGCTTGGGGCCAGCTGGAAACCGACGGCTATGTCGGCTGGCTTTCGTCCAACGCGCTCGGGGCCGTCGGACCCACGCCAACCCACAAGGTCGCGGTCCCGCGCGCATTCGCCTTTGCAGGCCCGGATATCAAGCTGCCGCCAGCCGTCGCGCTGCCGATGGGCGCACGCGTCGCCGTCACGCGGCAGGACGAACGGTTCGCAGTCACGGCTCTCGGCTGGCATATCCCCGAGGTCTACCTGGCGCTCGTCAAGGTGCGGCAGCCTGATTTCGTCGCCGTTGCGGAGCGGTTTGTCGGCACACCTTATTTGTGGGGAGGCAAGACCTCTCTCGGGCTGGACTGCTCGGGCCTGGTCCAGATTTCACTGCAGGCAGCAGGCGTCTCGTGTCCCCGTGACAGCGACATGCAGGAGCTTGCGCTCGGAAAATTGTCTTCGCTTACAAGCTTGCGCCGAGGCGATCTCGTGTTCTGGAAGGACCACGTCGCCATTGCGATTGATCCCGAAACGCTTGTTCACGCAAATGCCTATCACATGATGGTCGCAATTGAACCCGCCACGGACGCGATAATGCGCATCAAAGCGGCCGGCTCCGAAGTCACCAGCGTCCGAAGAATCTAGCAGGCCACCTTGCGGCAACTGCGCACCGAGCGGATCACGGCCTGCAATGACTTGAGACCGGGATGGCCGAGAATGGCCACACCATTGACGACATAGGCGGGCGTCGCAATCAGCTTGGCATCCGAACCAAAATCAGCGTTTTGCTTGAGAATAGCGAGCATGCTTTCGGTATTGGCGGACTCGGCCAGTTCCTGACGATCGAGACCGATGGCTTCGGCTGCGGCAAGCACGCGCGGCGCATCGATCAGGCCGCGACCCGCGTATATCCGACGATGAAATTCCAGGTATTTTTCGGGGGTCAACATTTCACCCGCCGCAAGCTCGACGAGCGCGCCTTGAGCCGACTGAACGGACAAGACAGCGTAGGGCGCGAACACTAATTTGAGCTTCTTGTCGGCCCGAACGAGCGCGTCAACGTCCGCGGCCGCCTCGCGGCAAAATGGACAATTGAGGTCATAGAATTGTACAAGAGTGACATCGCCGTCCGGATTTCCGACCGCGACCTGACCCGGCAGCTTTGCGAGCCGCGCCGACAGCTCCGGCCTCAAATCGAAATTGGTGATCGGATCGCCTTCGTCGCTCTTGATGGGATACTGGTCGGGACCAAATTGGGCCGCACCCGCCGCCGTTGCTACAACGCAGATAAACGCCACCAGCCATATCATTCTTGGACGCATTATTGCGACACGATGCCTTCGGGAGCAGTTTCCAGTTTGAAGGCAGCAGCAAACAGCGCACGTGTGTAGTCGGTCTTGGGTGCCTTGAACAATTCGGCAGCCGCGCCTTCCTCCACTGCCTTTCCGTGACGCATGACCAATAGCCTACTTGCTAACGCGGCAACCACACGCAGGTCGTGCGAAATGAACATGTAGGTCAAATCGTGGCGCTTCTGCAAATCGCGCAGCAAGTCGACCATCTGAGACTGGATGAGCATATCGAGCGCGCTGGTCGGTTCATCGAGAACGATGAATGTCGGCTCCAGCACCAGCGCACGCGCCAGTGCGATGCGCTGACGCTGGCCACCCGAGAACTCATGCGGATAGCGATTTCGTGTCTGCGAGTCGAGCCCGACGTCGTTGAGTGCTGCGACGACGCGCCGCTCACGTTCCGCCGCCGACAGCCCGGGATGATGCACCCACAAACCTTCTTCGATGACGTCCGATACCGACATGCGCGGCGACAATGAGCCGTATGGATCCTGAAATACGATCTGCATGTTGTGGCGGTATGGTCGCATCTCCTTGAAATTGAGCTCCTGAATGGGATCTCCCATGAACACGATCGGGCCGTCTGACGAGATCAGGCGCAGAATGGCGAGACCAAGCGTCGTCTTGCCGGATCCTGATTCACCAACGACGCCAAGCGTCTCACCTTTGCGCAGCTCAATGCTAACGCCATCGACTGCCTTGATGTGACCAACCACTTTGCGCAGCACGCCGCGCTTGACCGGAAACCATATCTTCAAGTCCTTGGTCTCGACGACGACGGGCGCTTCCGGCCGCGGAAGCGCAGGATCCGGTTTTGGCTCGGCGGCGAGCAGCGCGCGCGTGTAGGGATGCTCGGGCGACTTGAAGACACGCTCCACATCCCCCTTCTCGACGATCTTGCCGCCCTGCATCACGCACACCTTGTCGGCAATCTTGCGGACGATCCCGAGATCGTGGGTGATGAAAAGCACGGACATCCCGAGACGCGTCTGGATGTCCTTGAGCAGTTTCAGGATTTGAGCCTGCACGGTGACATCGAGCGCCGTCGTCGGCTCATCGGCAATGAGCAGATCGGGCTCATTCGCCAATGCCATGGCGATCATCACGCGTTGACGTTGGCCGCCGGAGAGCTGGTGCGGATAACTTTGAAGACGTCCGGCCGGATCCGGAATGCCGACCTGACTGAGCAGATCGAGAATCCGCGCTCTCGCCGCTTTTCCAGTAAGGCCTTGATGCAAAGATAGAATTTCTCCGATCTGCTTCTCGATCGTATGCAGCGGATTGAGCGAGGTCATCGGCTCCTGGAAGATGATCGTAATGTCGTTGCCACGCACATGGCGCATATCGCGCTCGCTCAACGGAAGAAGGTCGCGACCCTTGAACTTGATCGAGCCCGACGGATGGTGCGCCGCCGGATAGGGCAGCAACTTCATCACCGACAGGGCGGTGACCGATTTGCCCGATCCGGATTCCCCGACAAGCGCGACCGTCTCCCCTTTGCCGATGTCGAATGAGACACGATCGACGGCCCGAGATTCGCGCGCGCCGCGTCCAAAGGCGATCGACAGGTCGCGGATAGACAGCAAAGGCTCGTTCGCGTTCATCTGAAGGTCTTCCTCGGATCAAATGCGTCGCGGACGGCTTCGCCAATGAAGATCAGCAACGAAAGCATGATCGCAATGCTGAAAAATCCGGTAAGCCCAAGCCATGGCGCCTGCACGTTGGCCTTTCCTTGCGCCAGCAATTCGCCGAGCGACGGCGAGCCGGGTGGCAAACCGAAGCCTAGGAAATCAAGCGCGGTCAGCGTCATAACCGACGACGACAGAATGAACGGCAGAAACGTCATGGTCGCGACCATGGCATTGGGCAGCAAGTGGCGGAAAATAATGACCGCATTCGACACCCCGAGAGCGCGCGCTGCCTGGATGTATTCGAAATTGCGGCCGCGCAGAAATTCCGCACGCACCAATCCGACCAGCGACACCCAGGAAAACAACAGCAATATTCCGAGCAGAACGAAGAAGCCCGGCACCAGAACCGACGAAATGATCAACAGCAGATAAAGCGATGGAATTGAAGTCCATACCTCGATGAAGCGTTGAAAGAGAAGGTCGGTCCAGCCTCCGAAGTACCCCTGAACAGCGCCGGCCGCGACACCGATGATCGAAGAAATGATGGTGAGGGCCAGCCCAAACAGCACCGAAATGCGGAAGCCGTAAATCAGCCGCGCCAGCACGTCGCGACCGCCATCGTCGGTGCCAAGCCAGTTGGTCTCAAGCTCGTCGCACTTCGCAAAACCGTGACTTGCGGAAAACTCGCAGTCTTTTTGCGTCAACATCCATGTGGGCTTGGACGGAAACGGCGACGGCGGCTTGCTCACCTGGGTGTTGTAGGAAAAATGAATAGGCGGCCAAATCACGGTGCCGCCTTCTTTCTCGATGAGGCCTATCAGATATTCGTCTCTGTAGTCCGCGGCTGTTCCGAACAGGCTTGGATCGTCTCCTTTGGCAAAGGCCGTGTCGGGATATGTGAAGACGGCGGGGAAAAAGAAACGGCCGTTTACATGAATGAAAATCGGCTTGTCGTTGGCGATAAATTCGGCGAACAAAGAGATCAGGAACATTGCAAGGAAAAGCCACAGCGCCCAGTAGCCGCGGCGATTGGCCTTGAAGTTTTCCCAGCGACGCTTGTTGATCGGAGAAATCTTTATCCAGCGCCGCCTCGCGGATGTGTCCGGCGCGGTCGCCACTTCCGATTTGATTCCCGTGCGCGCGTCCACGTCAGACCTCTCGCGTCTCAAAATCGATGCGCGGGTCGATCCACGTGTAGGTCAAATCGGAAATCAGATTCACAACGACGCCGATCAGCGAGAATATGAAAAGCGTGGCGAAGACGACGGGATAGTCGCGGTTGAGAACGCTTTCGAACCCCAGCAGGCCGATGCCATCGAGCGAAAAGATCGTTTCAATCAGCAGTGACCCGGTGAAAAAGGCGTGCACGAAGGCGGATGGGAAGCCAGCGATCACGATGAGCATGGCATTCCGGAAGATGTGACCGTAGAGCACCTGGTTGCTGCTGCAGCCCTTGGCACGCGCCGTGAGCACATATTGCTTGCGGATTTCCTCAAGAAACGAGTTTTTGGTGAGCAAGGTCATCGTCGCGAATGCCGACAGCGCCATGGAGAGTATCGGCAGGGTCAGGTGCCAGAAATAATCGAGGATCTTTTGCCACCATGGCAGCTCCGACCAACGCTCCGACACCAGCCCTCGCAGTGGAAACCAGTCAAAGAAGGAACCTCCGGCGAACAGGATGATCAGCAGAATGGCGAAAAGGAATCCGGGGATGGCGTAGCCGACGACAATGACGCTCGAAGTCCAGACGTCGAAACGGGAGCCATCGCCCACGGCCTTTCGGATACCAAGCGGAATCGAGATCAGATATGTCAGCAGCGTCATCCAGATTCCGAGCGACATCGACACCGGCAGCTTCTCCTTGATCAGCTGCAACACGCTGACGTCACGGAAGTAGCTTTTTCCGAAGTCGAAGCGCAGGTAGTTCCAGAGCATCAGCGCAAAGCGCTCATGGGCCGGCTTGTCGAAGCCGAACTGCTTTTCGAGTTTCTTGATGAACTCGGGATCGAGACCCTGCGCGCCACGGTACTTGGAGCTGGCCGCGTCGACCTGCGAGGCGCCTTGCGCCATCCCCCGGCTGCCGAAGTCACCTCCCGCAGACCCGGAAATGCGTGACGATGCGCCGGTTTCAGCGCCGGTCAGCTTGGCAATCACCTGTTCGACGGGCCCGCCGGGCGCGAATTGCACCACAACGAATGCCACAAGCATGATCCCGAACATCGTCGGGATCATGAACAGAATGCGGCGGATGATATATGCGCTCATTGCCCTATCAGTATGGCATACCGCGACGTTGCGAAAACGCGCCGCGACGCCCAAAAACGCCAGGGCGCTGGTTTTACACCGGTTCTAGCCGCCCTTCTCGATCTTTGATGCCTTTCCGCGATCGGACCACCAGGTGTCCGGGATGCCCCTGAAATAGCGCGGCTGGGCATCCGGGCGGCCGAACACATCCCAGTACGCGATCCAGTGCGATGCCTTGTACCAGTGGGGGATCCAATACCGACCGGCACGGAAGACGCGATCGAAGGCCCGGCAGGCTGTGACCAGTTCATCTCGCGTTCTGGCGGCGATGATGACCTCGATCAGCCGATCGAGCACCGGGTCAGCGATGCCCGCCCGATTCTGCGACCCTTTGATCGCTGCCGCCTGAGAGCTGAAATATGGACGCAAGGAATCTCCCGGCGTAGACGAAAAACTTAGGCGCTCGGTCGTGATATCGAAATCAAAGTCGTCCACGCGGCGCCGGTACTGAACCGGATCGACGATGCGCAGGCTTGCAACGAGCCCGACCACCTCAAGATTTTTGATATAGGTGAGATGATGAGGCTTGAAGGTGGGCTCGTCGATCAGAAATTCGATCTCGATCGCCCGGCCATCGGGCATGACCCGCTTGCGGTTGACCAGCTTGAAGTCCGCTTCGTTGAGCAGCTGTGCCGCATGGCGTAGCCACCTCTTGTCTTGTCCCGATCCGTCCGTGACCGGCGGCAAATAGGGTTCGCCGAATACTTCCTCAGGAAACTGACTCCGGAAAGGCTCCAGCAGCGCGGCCTCGGCCGCGCTCGGCTTGCCGGTCGCTTTCATCGGTGAATTTTCGAATAGCGAATGCGTCCGGTCGTACGAGCCGTACATGATATTTCTGTTGGTCCATTCGAAATCGAAAGCGTCGATGAGCGCCTCACGCAGGCGCCGATCCTTGAATTTCTCGCGCCGTAAATTGATAAACCACCCTTGTGCACCGGAGGGCGTTGCGTCCGGAATCACCGTCCGCTTGACGCGGCCATCCTTGAACGCCGGAAATTCATAACGTGTGGCCCAGGTTCGCGAGGTGAATTCCTCGCGGAATAGATAGCTCTTTGCGGTAAAGCCTTCGAATCCGACCTCCCGGTCGCGGTAGTATTCGTAGCGGATGGTGTCGAAATTATTCAGCCCGCGGGCGACCGGCAAGTTGGCGCCCCACCAATCCTTGACCCGGTCAAATTCGATGGAATGCCCGATCTGAAAGCGCCCGACCTTGTACGGGCCACTGCCAAGCGGGATTTCCAGCGTCGACTGGTCGAACGGTTGCTTGGAATAGTACGCTCGGGAAAAAATCGGAAGACCGGCGACGAAAAGCGGTACGTCGCGCGCACGCCCCTCCGCGAAACGCACGACAACCGTGCGATCATCGGTCGCTTCCGCGCCTTCGCAATCGCGCAATTGCTGCGTAATGATCGGGTGGCCTTTTTCCTTCAGCGTGTTGATCGACCACGCCACATCGTGAGCCGTGAGCGGCGTGCCATCATGAAATTTTGCCTCCGGCCGCAAAGTGAACCGGTAGGTCAATCCGTTGTCGGTTATTCGAACGCTGCGCGCGGCCAGTCCATACATCGCATCGGGCTCGTCACCCGAGCGCACCATCAGCGTCGCAAAGGTACGGTCCATCCCCATCGCGCCTTCGCCCTTGAGAATGTAACCGTTGAGCGACGTGAAGGTCAGAAATGACCCGTTGTAGCCGCGCGTGGCGACAATCTCGGAATAGATGCCGCCTTTGGGTGCGTTCGTATTGACGTAATTGAAGTGCGGAAAATCGGCGGGATAGTTGAGGTCGCCAAAGGCCGACATCCCGTGCCTATCGGCATCTTGGGCGCTGGCGGGCATGACGAAACGGACGCTCGCGCCGGCGACCGCGGCACCGGCAATTACGCTCAACGCATTGCGCCGGCTCAATCTCATGCAATCACGATCGTTGCGGCACTTTCGCTGCCTTGTCCTTGTCCCACCACCAGACTGTCGGAAATGCCGAGCGACCGTATTTCGGCATGGTTTCGGGACGGCTGAATCGATCCCATCGCGCCGTGCGGACGTAAGGATACGTCCACTGTGGCACCACGTAGAAGTGCCACAACAGAACCCGGTCGAGCGCCTTGGTGGCCGCAACAAGTTCGGCGCGGTCCTTGGCGAAAATGACTTTCTCGATCAGCGCATCGACGGCTGGATTCTTGATGCCGATGAAGTTACGCGAGCCGGGCCGGTCTGCCGCCTGCGAACCCCAGAAGTCGCGCTGTTCGTTACCCGGCGATAGCGACTGTGGCCAGCTCGCAATGATGACGTCATAGTCCCACTGACGAAGGCGATTTTCGTACTGCGCCGCGTCCACCACGCGCACATTCACGTTCATGCCGAGTCGTTCGAGTGACGGTTTGTAGAATAGGACAAATCGCTGGGTCGCTGAATCATCTACAAGAAACTCGAAAGTAAATGGCTCGCCGGTTTTGGAATCGACAAGCTTCGTGTTGCGAACCTCGTATCCGGCGTCGCGAAACAAAACGAGGGCCTGCCGAAGATTGTCCCGCACCGCCTGAGGCGTACCTCCAACAGGATTGGTGTAGGGTTTTGTGAACAGATCCGCCGGCACCTTGTCGCGGATACTTTCCAGGATCTCCAGCTCCTTGCCTTCCGGCAGGCCCGTTGCCGCAAGGTCGGTGCCCTGGAAATAACTCGCGATACGCGAATACTGTCCGGAAAAGAGTTGCCGGTTCATTTCCTCAAAATCGAAGGCAAAATTAAATGCACGGCGTACGCGTGGATCCTTGAATCTGTCGCGCCGGATATTGAATACAAAAGCCTGCATCACGCCGCGGTCACGAATCGGAAACTCCTCGCGCACGACGCGCTTCTCGCGAACAGCCGGGAAATCGTACGCCGTGGCCCAATCCTTCGCGCTGTTTTCGAATCGCCAATCCAGCTGGTCACCCTTGAAGCCTTCGAGGGCGACCGTCGGATCACGGAAATATTCGTAGCGGATCTGCTGAAAATTTCGCGTTCCGATGATGACATTGACGTCCTTGCCCCAGTAGTCATCCACCTTTTCGTAGACGAGCGTGCGGCCCGGAGCGAACTCCGCGAGCTTGTACGGCCCGCTGCCAAGCGGGGGCTCAAGCGTGGTCTGCGAGATGTCGCGTTTGTTTCCGTTCTTGTCGGTGCCTTGCCACCAATGCTTCGGCAGGACCGGCAGCTGCCCTACGATGTGAGGCAACTCGCGGTTACCCGGCCCATCAAAGGTGAAGGTGATCTCACGCTCTCCGGTCAGCTCGACCTTTGTGACATGGCGATAGTAGGCGCCGTAAAACGGGCTATTCGTTTTAAGAACATCAAAGGAGAATATGACGTCGTCCGGCGTCACCGGCTTGCCGTCATGCCATCGCGCATTGGCTCTCAGGCGATACGTCACTGCCGAGTGATCGGCGGGATGGCTGACGGCTTCTGCAAGCAGTCCATATGCCGTCGATACCTCGTCAAGTGCCGGCGTCATGAGCGTTTCGATAAACAACTCTGAGCCGGCAGCAATGCTGCCTTTTACGCCGGCGACAACCGTATTGAAGTTGTCGAACGTACCGAAGGCGCTCAGCCGTACGGTGCCACCTTGCGGAGCCTGCGGGTTCACATAGTCAAAATGTTTGAAACCTTCCGGATATTTAATGTCGCCGAACAATGACAAACCGTGCTGCCAGGTCTTGGCTTGCGCTCCAGCTCGACGCACGAACCAGGTTGCGCCAATCGCACTCAAGGCCGGCATTGCAAAACTTGCGGCGCTGGCGCGCAGGACCGACCGGCGGCTGAAATTCATACAATTGCTCCGACGCACAATGTACCGACCGAGATGCAATTACTGCCGATTATGTCGGTTTTTCGATTCACCGCCAGCGGGTGCGGCCTCTCGCCCACTACGTAACGGTCACAAATCCGTGGCCAAACGCCGCAAGAAACGCAAATGGCCGGACAAAATTGCCCGGCCGCATAAATGAAATATTGGTAATGACGGCTATTTCTTGGGAGTCTCTCCCGCAGGCGCACCTTCTGCAGCCTTCGGCAGCGGAACAGGATTGTCCGCCAGCGTGCGCAGATAGTCGATCAGGTCGGCACGCTGCTCGGGCTTTGAAATTCCAGCGTACGTCATCGCCGTTCCCGGGATATATTGGCGCGGGTTTGCGAGAAACTTGTTGAGCTCGTCGAAGGTCCATTTTCCGCTTTTGCCCTTCATCGCGGCTGAGAAGTTGAAACCGCCGCGGCCTTCCCCGCGGTCGCTCCCGACAATATTCCAGAGATTGGGTCCGACGCGGTTAGGACCGCCCTTCTCGAACGTGTGGCAAGCGGCGCATTGCTTGGCGGTCGCCTGACCTTTTTCCACCGACGCTTTTGCCAGAAGGGTTTCGATCGGCTGCTCCGGTTCCTTGGGTGCGCCGGCTTTCTCACCGCCGCTCTCCTTGACGGCAATATCGAACCCAGGCTTGGCCGGTTTCTCAGGCGCGAAAATGGCGCCGGCGCCGATGTTAAGCGAAAGCAAGACCAGGCTGGTGCCGAGTACGGCGCCGAGGATTTTGTTCAGCTCGAAGGAATTCATCGAATTTCGGCTCCCGAAGCTGTGCGTGACGGTGCGGAGCGGATACCGCCAGGGACCTGGCAGCGGCGATCAGATACCGGTTTGCCTGGCCTCTGGCAACCCGTATAAGCGCCTGCGGCATTATCGACATTCGTCACATGTGCCCAGGCACCCGGCACCCCGATGCCCGATACGCTCATCCTCATTCCCGCACGCCTTGCATCGACGCGGCTGCCCGGCAAACCATTGGCGGACCTGCACGGCGCCCCGATGATCGTGCACGTCTTACGCCGCGCCGAAGCTGCTGGAATTGGTGACGCGGTCGTCGCAACCGATTCGGAGGCCGTCGCCGCGGCGGTGGAAAAGGCCGGAGGCCGCGCGGTCATGACACGCAGCGATCATGAATCCGGCTCTGATCGCATTTTCGAGGCGCTCGAAGCGGTTGACCCCGAGCACCACATCGAAATCGTCGTCAATGTTCAGGGAGATCTGCCGACCGTCGGCGCTGACGATATTCGCGCCGCGCTCAAGCCACTAGCTGACAGGAACGTCGACATTGCAACGCTGGCCGCCGTCATTGCCGATCCCGTCGAGCGGACAAATCCCAATGTCGTCAAGGTGTCCGGCCCCGAGATCGCACCTGGCCGCCTTCACGCCACAACCTTCACCCGGGAAAATGCAGTGGGCCCCGGACCGCACTATCACCACATCGGGCTTTATGCCTATCGCCGCGCGGCCCTTGAACGCTTTGTAAAGTTGCCGCCGTCGGCGGGAGAGCAGCGCGAGAAGCTGGAGCAGCTACGAGCGCTGGACAACGGCATGCGCATCGATGTGATGGTCGTGAAGAGCGTGCCACTCGGCGTCGATACGCCGGAAGATTTGGAGAAGGCGCGCAAGCTGCTCGCCGGTTGACTCGACTGCTAATGTCTGCGTACGGAACGCACGACAAGGTGAGACATGGCAAAGAAGAAGATCATTTTTCAGGGCGAGCCGGGGGCAAATTCGCATCTTGCCTGCCGTGAGGCCTATCCGGACCACGAACCGGTGCCCTGCCCGACTTTCGAGGACTGCTTTGCGGCGCTTATCGCCGGCGACGTCGACCTCGGCATGATTCCGATTGAAAATTCCGTAGCTGGCCGCGTCGCCGATATTCATCATCTGATGCCAACGGCGGGACTGCACATCATCGCCGAATGGTTTCTGCCCATCCGTAATCAGCTGATGGCCGTGAAAGGTGCAAGCCTCAAGACAATCAAGACAGTGCAGAGCCACGTGATGGCGCTAGGCCAATGCCGCAATGTGATCCGCGAGTTGAAGCTGAAGCCGATCGTCGCCGCGGACACTGCGGGCTCCGCCCGCGAGGTCTCGGAATCCAAGGACCCGAGCCGCGCGGCGATCGCGTCACGGCTGGCGGCGGAAATCTACGGTCTCGATATCCTCAAGGAAAACGTCGAGGACGAATCGCACTCGACCACGCGTTTCGTCGTGCTCTCGCGCGAGAAGAAATGGGCGAAGCCGGGTGCCGGCAAGATCGTGACGACCTTCGTCTTCAGGGTCCGCAACGTTCCGGCTGCGCTCTACAAGGCACTCGGCGGGTTTGCAACGAACGGCGTCAATATGACGAAGCTCGAAAGCTACATGGTCGGCGGTAACTTTTTTGCAACGCAGTTCTATGCCGACGTCGAGGGCCACCCCGACGATCGCGCGCTGGTCTTCGCGCTCGAGGAGCTTGCCTTCTTCTCCAAGGAACTGACCGTGCTCGGCGTTTATCCGGCGCATCCCTTCCGCGAGACGTTCAAGGAAGAGAAAGACTAGACGTCACACCGCGACGCGGCCGAGGAACCCCTCGATGCCGCGTTGGAGGTTCGTGGCTGCGGTTTCGACGGTTTCCGACGCTTGCAGCACTTTGCCTGCCGC
>JBEVFG010000183.1:0-4946 GCA_040512415.1 Pseudolabrys sp.
GGCGCGGCCAAGTGCGGGATCATCGAGAAAGCGCTGGATCGGCGTTGCAGCGCCGAGCCGCACCCGCTTGTCGCCGACCGAAATTTCACAGAGCTCGGGAATCTTTGCGACGTCGATCAGCACGGGAATATGCACGTCCCCGGCCCTGCCCTCGCGCGCCCAGGGCAGCGTGTCCGTCGCGCCTGCGATGATGCGATAACGGCCGCGATTGGCCTTCATCGCGGCAAAGGCCTCAGCCAGCGAGGCCGGGCTTATGTATTCGTCGCACGTCAGCATCGCGCCCCTCGTCGTCCCTTCCGCGTGCGGAAGGGTTGAAGTGTCACTCGGCAGCTTCCTTCTGGGCAGCGCCCATCTTGGCCTTCACAACGACCTTGATGGCGTCCTCCACGCGATCCTTGGCATAGCGGATCGCGGTCGGAAGCTCCTCGAGCGGAAACGTGTGGGTGTGGATCTTGGTCGCGTCGAATCGCTTCTGGCGCATATAAGCCTCGGCGCGGTGCGTCGCGCTCTTGCCCTCGCCGCGGATGCCATAGACGTAGATGTTGTTGCGCACGATGTGCGCGACGTCGACCGGCACTTCCTCGTGTGCAAAGGCCGCGAGGCAGACGCGGCCGCCACGGTTGACCATGCGTACCGCGTCGTTGACGGCGCTGGTAGCGGCCGAGCATTCGACCACGTAGTCGACGCCCTTGCCGCCGTTGAGCTTCTTCACCTCGGCCACGACATCCGGCGTCTTGCGGATGTTGACGACGTGGTCGGCGCCGAGTTCGAGCCCTATTTTCAGGCGGTTGTCGCGGGTGCCGGTGAGGATCACCGGCTGTGCACCCAGCGCCTTCGCGACCGCCACCGCCATCAGGCCGATCGGGCCCGGGCCGGTGACACAGACGCTTTCGCCGGCAACGAGACCGCCGAGCTCGGTGAGCGCATACATCGCGGTGCCGGCGGTGACGACGAGCGTGCCCTCTTCGTCTGACATCTCGTCCCGCAGCGAGACCAGCGTGTTGATGTTGTTGACCTGGTATTCGCAGAAGCCGCCATCGGTGGTGAAGCCGTTGGCGCGGTGCCCCTTGTCGACGTCGCCGTAATTGAGGCCGTAGTTATGGCAGGAGGTGTACATGCCCTCGCGGCATCGCTTGCACTGGCCGCAGCCGGCATGAATCTCGACCGCAACCCGCTGACCGATGTTGTACTCGTCAACACCGGGCCCGAGTGCCACGACCGTGCCCATGTATTCGTGACCGGGCGTGAAGTTTTTGTTGAACGGCAGTCCACCCTGAATCGATGCCGGCGGCCCATGATAGATGATCTCGAGATCCGTCGCGCAAATCGCGACCGCGTCGATGCGAACGAGGACTTCCGCCTTCTTCGGCACGGGCACCGGCTTGTTAGCAATGCTGAGCTGTCCGGGTTCGCCAAGCACCCAGGCGCGTTGCGTGTCCGGAATTGGAAATTCGTTGTGGTTGGTCTTCACCCCAGCCGGTGCGTACATATTTCCTCCGATAAGAATTTTATGCTTTGCGCAATCTAATTAGCGACGGCATGCGGCCGTTCGCCGTTTTGCGATCCGGGCTCGCCGAATTCGGCCGACAGTTCGCGGGTCGCCGCCGTGATTTGTTCCCGCATGAGCGCAATGTGTTCGTCGCTTGCGCGCATTGTCGGAGTCGAAGCGCTGATCGCTCCGATCACGGTGCCGGCCTGGTCGCGGATCGCCGCACCGACGCAAATGACGCCCGGCAGATATTCTTCGCGATCGATCGCATAACCATTGCGGCGGACGATCCGCAGCGACTCGAGCAATGCAGGCAGCTCGGTGATCGTCTTGTCGGTGAAACGCTTCATCCCGCTCGCGAGGATGCGCTTGATCTCGTCTTCCGGCAGCCACGCCAGGATGGCCTTGCCGACCGACGTTGCGTGCGGCGCCTCGACCTTCCCGATCTTGCCGGTGTCGACACGGACTGCGTGGCGCGCCTCACGCACGGACAGCGTGACGACGCTGTCGCCCTGCAACGCAGCGAGATGGACCGTCTCGCCGGTCGCCTGATTGACGGTTTCGAGATAAGGCTGCGCCCGGCGCGGCAGATCGACCTGCAGGCACGCATGGCCGAGATAGATGATGCGCGGCCCGAGCGCGTAGAGGCGCCGGCCCGGCACCTTCGCCGCGAAGCCACGGTGAATGAGCGTGGCCAGCAGGTGATGGCACGTCGAAATGTTGAGGCCGGTCCGGTTGGCGAGATCCGTCAGCGTCGCTTCACCGCCCGCTTCAGCAATGGTCTCGAGCAGAAACAAAGCGCGGTCGACGGATTGGATGCTGTGACCGTCACCTTCCCGCGTGCGCGAGGCACGCGATTTGGCACCGGGGCCAGGCAGGATTGTTGCGTTCATTGGTCGTTTCTCCCTGGCCGGAAGGGAAAATCCTCGGCCGGGGGGAGTCAAGGCTTTTTCAGCATAAGGAACGCAATTTTCAGGATGCAAAAACAGGCAAACGCCTGTTTTTTCGGGAAAACTAACGGGCGGCAGACAGTCCCAGCTCGATTTCGAGAGCTCCACAGAGCATTTGGCCGAGCAAAATGTGCATTTCCTGAATGCGGGCGGTCGTCGCCGACGGGACAAGTAAAAGGTGGTCGGCATGCGTCGGCATGGAGCCGCCGTCGTTTGCGCCAAACGCCGCCGTGACGAGACCCATCGCTCTCGCCTGCTTCAGGCCGGCGATGACATTCGCGCTTTTACCGGAGGTCGAGATGGCGACCGCAACATCGCCTTTCCGGCCCAGCGCCTCGATCTGCCGGGCAAATATTTTTTCAAACCCCAGATCGTTGCCGACGGCCGTGAGCGCTGAGCTGTCGGTCGTCAACGCAATTGCTGCGATCGCGGCGCGATCTTTTTTGTAGCGAACGGTCAACTCGGTCGCGAGATGCTGTGCGTCCGCCGCGCTGCCGCCATTGCCGAAAAACATCAGCTTGCCGCCGGCGCGGATCGACGTCGCGCACGCCTGTACCAGTTTTGCAAATGCGTCGGACAACGCTGCTTCACTGCGGCGAGCGACGTCATTGTGCTCGGCGAATTCCGCTTTAAAGAACGCTGCGAGATCCACTGCCGCTTCCTTTATGCCGCCTCGCCGCGAAATTCCGGGACTGCATCGCGCAAGACATTGTAGATCGCCGCGCGCTCGCCGCGCGTGACACCCTGCTCCAGGGTTGCCGCCCAGGCGCGGATCGTCTCGAGCGAGGGTGAAACCGGTTTGGCGGCAACAATGCCAGGAATACCGATCTCGGATGTCTCCTCGCCATGCGCAAAAAGGATCTCGTTCAAACGTTCGCCCGGGCGGATTCCGGTGAAGGCAATCTTAATGTCACGTTCCGGCTCAAGACCGCTGAGCCGAATAATGCGCTCGGCCAATTCAACGATCTTTACCGGCTGTCCCATGTTGAGGACATAGACCGATGCATCTCCATTCGACTGTTCCGATGCATGGCTCGCGGCCGTTACAACGAGGTCGCAGGCCTCTCGAATCGTCATGAAGTAACGAACCATGTCGGGATGCGTCACCGTCACCGGACCGCCCGCCTCGATCTGCGCCTTGAACTTCGGCACCACCGAGCCGTTGGAGGCGAGCACATTGCCGAAACGCACCGAGATGAGCCGCATCGGATGCTGGCTGCGGCGCGACAGTTCGCCATCGAGCGCCTGGCAATACATCTCCGCCAGGCGCTTGGTCGCGCCTAGCACGGAAACGGGCTCGATCGCCTTGTCGGTCGAGATCATCACCATCGCCGCGGCACCGGCAGCTGCCGCGGCATCGGCGACGTTGATCGAACCGAACACGTTGGTCTTGATGCCTTCGTCCCAATCCTGCTCGAGCATCGGCACGTGCTTGAGCGCAGCCGCATGAAAAACGATGTCCGGCTTGAATTGCGCAACGAGCCTGCTGATCCTCTGGCGATCGCGGACATCGGCAATCCGCCCCAGAATCTCCGTGGAACTTTGCTTGGCCTTCAATGTCTCCAGAACGGCGTGCAGCGCTGGCTCGGAATGCTCGACCACCAGCAAACGGCTCGCGCCGAAAGTGACAATGCGGTCGCAAATTTCGGAGCCGATCGAGCCGCCGCCGCCGGTTACGACGATGGCTTTTGCGCTTACAAAATTCTCAAGCCGCCGGTAATCGATCTTCACGCTGGGCCGCAGCAGGAGATCTTCGACGGCGACCGGCGCAAGCTGAACGGCCACCCCTTCAGCATCGAGAGATGGAAGCTGGCTCATGCTGAGGCCGAGCTTGCGGGCACGGATCAAAATAGCCTCCGGCCGCGCCTCCGGCGTCAGTGCAGAAGGCGCAAGCACAAGCCGGGTCACCCGCTCCCCGCGTCGCTCCAGATCGGCGACAACCTGCTCAAGGTCCTCGATATCGCCCAGCACGCGCAAGCCGCGGATCGATTGACCGCGATCCGCCAAAGACGGCGAGAGGACGCCGACGGGCCAGATCTTCTTGACCGCGCCACTCTCGATGCTGCGCAGCAGCACCTCGGCGTCCGCGGCGCGGCCGAGGACAAGAGTTGGAGCGGCATCCGCGACCTTCACGCGCTGCAGCGTTCGCGCATAGTGGAAGTACCGGTAGACGACGCGCAGGCCGCCCAGAAAGAACATCTGCAGAAACCAGTACAGCAGGATGGAGATCTTGCCGAAATAGAATGTCCCATAGACATTCGGCGCCAACAGAACGTAGTCGAGCGCAAGCAGCGACAACGCCAGCACGGTCGAGGCGCGGAATAAATTGTAGAGGTCCGGAACCGACGTAAATCGCCACTTGTTCCGGTGCAGCCCGATGACGAAGTAGACGACCGCCGCGTAGACCAGGAAGGCCGGCAAAAATCTTCCCAGGCTGTGCAGACGCTCGTCGAGGGCAGCACCTTCGAACCGCAGGAAAAAGGTGGCGACGATCGCGGCCGCAGTCG
>JBEVFG010000184.1:0-2731 GCA_040512415.1 Pseudolabrys sp.
GAGCTCGGACGGACGCTCGATTTCTTCAAGGTCCCAAAGCGCGAAAAGGCCGAAGTCCTGGCCGCCTTCGCCGCCCACAAAGACGAGGTCACCGCCGGCTACGTCGAGACTAAGCGAGGCTGATGGCCGCATCCGGCCCACAAACGAGGAACCCGGGCGCCAAGGAGCAGGTTTTTGGTTTTAACGGAGGCTGAACATGGACAATCCTCGCAGCACCGCAAGTATTGCCGGTCACCCCATCCATCCGATGCTGGTCCCTTTTCCCATTGCGTTCTTTGTGGGCGCGTTCGTTACTGATCTCGTTTTCTGGCAGACCGGTGAGGCGTTCTGGTCCGCCGCTTCGTTTTGGCTTCTAAGCGCGGGCCTCGTGATGGCCGCACTCGCGGCCGTCGTTGGTTTGATCGATGTGCTCAGCGAGCCACGAATCCGAATGCTTCAGGATGCTTGGTGGCATGCGGGCGGCAATGTGCTCGCCGTTCTGATTTCGCTTTACAACTGGTATGGGCGTTACGCCTCGGGCGAAGCTGTCGTCGTTCCACGCGGACTGACGCTTTCACTCATCGTCGTGCTGATCCTTTTGTTCACCGGGTGGAAAGGCTGGAAGCTGGTTTATCTGCATCGGGTCGGGGTTTCAGACAAAAGCCCCGACGCTGTGGAAACAGCCGTCCGGGCGCGAGTGCGCGGCTAAAATGAAACGTCACGTCAAGATCGAGCCCTATTGGGGACCCGTCGGCGGCTGGGGATCGGCGCGGGCGGTCAGCGAGATCCTTTTGCGCGAGGGCAGGTCGGTCGAAGGACCGATGACTCTCGCCGAACAAAACAAGCCATCCGGCTTTGCCTGCGTCAGCTGCTCCTACGCAAAACCGGGTGAACCGAAATTTCTCGAATTCTGCGAAAACGGCGCCAAGGCGACCGCGTGGGAAATTACTTCCCGCCGCTGCGGCCCTGATTTCTTCGCCGCCCACACGCTGACCGAACTTGAAAGGTGGTCCGACCATGCGCTTGAAGAAGTCGGCCGTTTGACGGAGCCGATGCGCTACGACCGGGAGACCGATAAATATCTTCCGGTCGAATGGGAAGACGCCCTCGCACAGATCGGGAAGGCGCTTCGGGGCTTCGATCCTAAGTCGGTGGTATTTTATACGTCCGGCCGTGCGTCGCTCGAAGCTTCGTACATGTATCAACTGTTCGCGCGCATGTACGGATCGAACAATCTCCCCGACAGTTCAAACATGTGCCACGAGAGCACGTCCGTCGCGCTTCCCGAGACGATCGGCGTGCCGGTCGGCACAGTCAAGCTCGAGGACTTTCCCTACACCGACTGCATGTTCTTCTTCGGGCAAAATGTCGGTGTGAACAGCCCCCGGATGCTTCATCAGCTACAGGCGGTGCGCGAGCGCGGCGCACCGATCATTACATTCAATCCGCTCCGGGAACGCGGCCTTGAACGTTTCACCAATCCGCAGTCGCCAGCGCAGATGCTGACCCTGTCGGAAACGACGATCAGCACCCAATATCACCAGCTTAGTCCCGGTGGCGATCTCGCCGCGATTGTCGGCCTTTGCAAAGCGCTGATAGCTGCGGACGATGACGCGAAACGCAATCATCAGAGCGAACGCGTGCTTGGTGTGGATTTCATCCGGGAGCATACGAGCGGTTATCAGGAGTTCGAAAACGCGGTACGCGGTTTCGAATGGTCCGACATCGAGAACTGCACCGGACTGCAGCGACAGGAGATCGAAGCCGCTGCCCATGTGTATGCGCATTCAAATGCCGTCATAGCGTGTTACGGCATGGGCCTGACGCAGCACAGGTCAGGCGTGCTCGCGATCCAGATGCTGAGCAACCTTCTTCTGATGCGAGGCAATATCGGAAAATCTGGGGCCGGCATCTTCCCAGTGCGAGGGCACTCGAACGTGCAAGGCCAACGTACCGTCGGAATCACCGAGAAGCCAGAACTGGCGCCACTCGATCGGCTTGCCGCGCAATACAGATTCGAACCGCCGCGGATCAAGGGGCTTGATACCGTTGCGGCCTGCCGAGGCATTCTCGATGAAACGGTAAAAGGGTTTATCGGACTCGGCGGCAATTTCCTGCGCGCGGTGCCAGAAACGTCGGCAATGGAAAAAGCGTGGCGCAACCTGCCGCTGACGGTGCAAATCCTCACCAAACTCAATCGCGGCTCGGTCATTCACGGACGCGATGGATTCGTGTTGCCCTGCCTTGGCCGGATTGAAATCGATCGCCAGGCAACCGGGCTGCAGTTCGTGACGGTCGAGGACACGACGGGCCGGTTTCACGCTTCGCGCGGCCAGGTCGAGCCGGCCGGGCCGAACCTGCGCGCGGAGCCGAGCATCGTTGCCGGTCTCGCGAAGGCGACCCTTAGCGACAGCCACGTTGACTGGGATGCGTGGTGCAGCGACTACGGTCTTGTGCGCGACGCTATTGCCGCGACATATCCCAAAATTTTCGCAGACTTTAATTCGCGCATTCTTGCGTCACCGAAAGGATTTGACAGACCGAACCCAGCGCGGCAGCGCGTCTGGAACACGAAAACCGGCAAAGCGAACTTTATCGCTCCAAGTTGTTTATCCGAAGACCCGGACCTGCCGCGACAGAGCGATGAAGTGCTTATCCTAGTCACCGTTCGCAGCAACGACCAGTTCAACACGACCATCTACAGTTACGAAGATCGGCTGCGCGGCATCCACGGCACGCGTGACGTCGTCCT